>NZ_VPDB01000001.1:0-164658 GCF_013417925.1 Acinetobacter sp. YH12218 | reverse complement strand
GAATAATTCAAGTGAATTTGTTTGAAAGAAGAACTTTAAAAGCTTTATTTTCACCCGATAAAATACCCATAAAACAAGAGGAAGCTCAAATGAGCTTCCTCTTGTGAAAAATTGTGGGACAGCAGTGAGCTACGGCTCGCTTTTTTAACATTATAAAAACCAAGGAAGGAAAGATATGCAATATGTCGTTATTTTTAAAGCACGCATTCGTACGCTTGATGAGCTGTATTTTTCGACTGCACAGCAGCTTAGAGACAAAGCCTTGACACACTTTAACTGTCAACATTTTGAAGCGCTAACAGAGGCTGAGCATGAAATCGCCCTTTCCTACTGGAATACCTTAGAAGACATTCGAGCTTGGCAGCAAGATGCACAACATCTGGTGGCGCAGCAATTGGGGAAAAACCAATGGTATGCAAGTTTTAGCGTCGAAATCTGCGAAGTTTTGCGACGCTATCACAACTGAATTTTAACGAACCTCAAACTCTGCTTCTGCAGGATCGAAGCGCCAAGTCCGCACAATACGAAGTTCTGAGATGTCTTTCATTTTGGCATCAAACAAACCAAAAGGTGCCGCCTTACGCACAGAGGTTTTTGCAGCTTCGTCCAATAAGCTTGAACCTGAACTTTCGATCAAACGAATGGCACGAATCCCGCCATTACTGTTCAAAATAACCATTAAGCGTACTTCACCTCGTAGCTGCTGCTGTTTTGCCGCTTCAGGATAGTAACGGTTACCGTAAAACTCGACTTTTTCACGAAACTTTTCCATATAGGCCGCAGAAACATCTTGCTTGGCTTGAATACCATCTATGGTTTTAATTTTTTGCTGACGGCTAAAGTTTTGCTGACGTTGTAAATATTGAGCTTCGATACTCGCCACCATCGCAGCCTTGGCCTGAAACTGACTATTCAACTCCTCAACAGCTTTTTTGCGACTGTTTTCTTCCGCTTGTTTTTGCCAACTCAAAGTTGTCATCAACACTTTATCTTCAAAACTGAGCTCTTTCTTTTGTTGCAGTTGTTCTAAAGCTTCACTTTTTTGCTCACCGGCTTTTTGTTCGATCATCGGTGCAGGCATGTCACTCGACATACGATGTGACTCACGGAATGTCCCAGAGCCCTGCTGATCGGCTTGTGCTAAAAAGTCTGCATGTTCAATTTTTTCCGTCGTAGAACGTAAAGAAACTGCAATTTCTTTGGTGTTATAGTCAGCCTCTTGGGGCATGGTAAATTGCATGGTTAAAAATGCCAAATGCAACACAGCAGCAAACACCAACGCAGTTGCAAATATGGGATCTTTCCACCACTCTTTCATCAAGGGCATGAACGTTATTTTTTTCAGCATCACATTAAACCGACTATTTGCCGCATTCCCCAAACTGCTTAAAACAGTATAAAATAAAACTCGTATTCATTTTTTGATGAAAACGAGAAATCCATCAACACATAGATAATGCACAATTAAAATCATGAAAATGGTGCAATTTATTTTGCTAAACTGCAAGATCAAAACCTTGTGTTTTTATAGAAATCGACAAGATAAACATCGTCAAAAAACATAATTTGTCAGGATGCACTTCTTATGCAAACGCTAGTTTCCAATATCGCTAAACGTATACGCCAAGTGTACCAAAAAGCTGAAGGATTTATTGAAGATGAGCGTGAATTCCCAATGTCTCAAGTGTTTTTAAATGCGACATTTCAGCGCTTTGTCACCGATAATGTGAAAATGCTCAAAGACTTGCATGCTGACCTGCATGATGACTGGCTTCGACTGTATGCCACATTGGATTATAACGGGCTGATCATAACACTCTCTGTTGATTTAAAACTGGTACAGATGGAACTCAACAAACAAACCCAATTGATCGTATTTGAACAAATTAGTGATACACAAGTGATTGAAGCAAAGTATCCAAATGTTCTGTATAAGATGGGCGTGCGCATGGCGTTATGGTTCTATCAAAAAGTACTCAACCAAGATCCATTGGGTATGATTTTGGAAAAGCTCAATGTGATCAAAGTTAAAGATGATTTACTGTATTTAGACCTGAATCGCTGGCTCGGTAAAAGTCGATCGATTATCGACACACTGGGCAAAGTCCATGTCAACCATGCTGTTTTACGTGAGGCCGAATTGGTGGTGATTGGTAATGTTAATTTAACCGCATTGTTCACCAAAATGTCGCAAGAACGGATGGAAGACTGGGATGATTCAAATTTAAAAGACGATGAAGTCACGCCTATAAAGCAAAAGGAAAGCTAGACTTATCCTGTACTTAGGCATCTTGAACCTATAAAAACGCTACACAATATATACATTAGGCACGGATTTGTGACGTGATTCTCCACAATCCAGCCGCATAATAAATATATCAGGTGGTTTAGCCCACCGCACTTCTATTGAATAGGAAAACCATACTTATGGCACATTCAGTTTTGAAAAATTTAGGTCTTGTTGCTGGGGTATCGACTACACTGCTTTTGACTGGTTTCTCAAGTCAGTCATTTGCCATGAGTCCATTCCAAGCCAACTACCAGTTTAACTACAACGGCAAAAACTTGGGTTCTGCAACACGTACCCTAAAACAATCTGGGAATAACTGGACGTATGTTTTCGCAGCAAAAGCTGGTGCGATGGCCTCTGCAACTGAAACCAGTCGTTTTAGTTTAAATGGCAGCCAAATTCACTCGAACAGCTTTAGCCGCAGCAGCAAAATTTTGGTGCACAACAACACCATGAATATTAATTTTAATGCTGGCGCAAAAACCATTAATACCAAAAAAGATGATAAAGCGCGTTCATTTGCGTGGAAATCAGGTGTGTTAGATGAACTCAATGCTGAATTGCAAATTCGTGAAGATTTAAAAAATGGTGGTTTGAAATCGAATTACTACATTGCCGATGCCAAAGAGGTTGAAGCTCGTAAGTTCGTGAAACAAGGCACTGAAAAAGTGAAAACCACTTACGGGACTTTTGACACCGTGAAAGTCGTGATGCGCCATGACAAACCTGGCCGTCAAACCACCTTCTGGTTAGCACCAAAACTAGATTACCTACCTGTCAAAGTTTCTCACCAAGACAATAAAACCTCTTACGGTTTATTGTTAACGGGCTATAAAGGTGCAACAAATTAATTGATTTGATCAATTTCGCTTGCATTTTTCACGGTGCTTTTTAAAATACGCTTTTGCTTTAAAAAGCACCTGCCCCCCTCGAGGATTCTCCCGTGCACGCTCTGGAACAGAAAATCTTAGCTGAAGGTATCGTTCTCTCTGAAGAAGTTCTGAAAGTCGATTCTTTCCTGAACCACCAAATTGACCCTGTGATGATGCAGCAAATTGGTCAAGAATTTGCCCGTCTTTTTAAAGATGCTGGCATCACAAAAATCATTACGATTGAAGCATCAGGTATTGCACCTGCAGTAATGGCTGGTCTTGAACTTGGTGTTCCTGTGATTTTTGCACGTAAATATCAATCTTTGACCTTAAAAGATGATTTGTATCGCTCAAAAGTGTTTTCTTTTACCAAACAAACTGAAAGCACGATCGCGATTTCTAAAAAGCACATCAATGCTGAAGATAAAGTTTTAGTGATTGATGACTTCTTGGCCAATGGTCAAGCGGCTTTAGGTCTTGCAGATCTTATTCATCAAGCAAGTGCTGAAGTGTTGGGTATCGGTATCGTGATTGAAAAATCATTCCAACCTGGTCGTGATATTTTGCTTGAAAAAGGTTATCGCGTTGAATCATTGGCACGTGTGAAATCGCTGGCGAATGGTACAGTTGAATTTGTTCGTGACTAGTTTACGTTCAAAAGAAAAAAGAACACATCAGGTGTTCTTTTTTTTGCTAAAAATTTGCCATTAAGGTGACATAGAGCGCACTTTTTAACGCCTTAGTTACAAGCAGACAAAACATCGGTGTGCAAAACTCGATAAAATTCAGGAAAATCGTCACATTTGATCGAATGGGTCAACTACTCATCTGTCAAATTACATTATGCTGCACCATAAATTCGGCCATTTTATTTTTTAAGGCTATGGAAAGTTATGAATACAGAAGATCAAAACATGGAACCGACAGTTAAATGTCCAAAATGTGGATCAACCCATATTGAAAAGCGTAACCATGAACAAAACTTACAAAAAATTGGTGGGGTCTTACTCAGTGGTGCTGGAACTGCTGCAGGGACTGTCGGTGGTGCGGCATCTGGCGCATCTATTGGTGCTGCGATTGGTGGCGTGACTGCTGGCCCACTTGGCGTGATTATGGGCGGAACCATCGGGACTTTTGTTGGTGCAATTAGCGTCGGTATTACAGGCGGTTTTCTCGGACACCGTTTTGGTAAAAAAGCCGGCGTGATCGTCGATCAAAATATTTTTCTCGACTACCAATGTTTAGATTGCAAACAGCGCTTTGAAGTTGAGCAACAGCCTGAAGACGCTGCAAAGACTTCGGATCAAGACTAATTTGGATATAAAAAAAGAGCGCTTCAGCGCTCTTTTTTAATAGGTTATTGTTTTTCTAATATGTATTTCTAGTCTATTGAAATGCTATTCGAAAACCATGGCGAATCAATTATTTTGAAACATCAGTTAAAGATTTTGAGTCCACTTTAACTTGATCTTGTTTCGCTAAAAATTCTTTTTCTTCGACTTTTTCTTTTGCGGGAAATCCATACTGTATAAACTGGCATTGCCGTACACAAGGAAGATGCAGCCAATACGGAACACAGGAAAGTCATTCGAAAATTAACAATAGACATCACACACCCCAAAGAAGAAATTTAAATACAAATCATGTAATCAAAAAATAAAAATAACGCGCCCAAAGAGAGAGCAATATTCGACTCGAAACCATCACTGAGCAGGCTGTATTTAAAAACTTTCAATATATTGTTAATATCATTTATTTTTAATATTTCAGGAATAGTTCGACAGATTTTTTTATATTTTGGTCGGTATACAACGTCATAAATAAAAAGACGTCACACGTAAATAAAGCAAGAAAAGTGCAATATTTAAGCCTTTTCTTGCCCGTTCGCTACAAAGTTAGCGCAACTTCCTAGAGCAAGTAAGTATCAAATCAACTTTTTGACGACTTCGCCTAGGCGTTTACCCAGCTCTTCACACAAGTTACGCTCATCTTGACTCAATGACTGATCATGGCGTGGACCACTGACATGGCTTGCACCATAAGGTGTACCACCCGTTTTGGTATTTGATAATGCCGGATGGGCATTACTTAAACCCATAACCATCATTCCGTGATGAAACAAAGGCGGCAGCATGGTCAGCAAAGTACTTTCCTGTCCCCCATGCATTGAACCTGAACTGGTAAACACACAGGCAGGTTTGCCATGTAATGCGCCATTGAGCCAAAGCGCTGTGGTTTGATCCCAGAAATATTTCATTTCCGACGCCATATTACCAAAACGGGTCGGTGAGCCTAGAGCTAGACCTGAACAATGCGCTAAGTCATCTAAGCTACAGTAAATATCGCCTTCGGCAGGAATACTGGGCTGCACGTCAGTTACCACGGTAGATAAATTTGGAACGGTACGTATTTTTACCGCCATCCCAGAAGCTTCAATCCCATTGGCAATCAAATGTGCCATCTCACGTGTTGAACCATATTTGCTGTAATACAGCACTAGTACATAAGCTTGCGTCATTTTTATAAATTCAATGAAAAAAGAAAACTATACGGTATTTTTCCTATTTTTTGGTTAAGCTAAGTGATGAAAATTGCATAAACATGACTAAAATAACTCGAGACTTGAAAGCATGATCGAAGCATTTTTAAAAAAACTTCCCTTTTACGACAAGAAATGGTTTCAGTTTGTTTTATTTGTCATTCGACGTTTTGAAGCCGATCGCTGCCGTGAACAAGCAGGATCATTAACCTATACCACCTTGTTTGCAGTGGTACCCATGTTGACCGTATTCTTGGTCATCATCTCCTCAATTAAAGCTTTAGAACCTGCTCGTCAACAGCTTCAACAATTGATTTATAGTAATTTTCTACCGAAAACGACAATTGCTTTTGATAAAGCACTGAATGCATTCACCGATAAATCCAGTAACCTGACTGTTATTGGTGTACTGTTTTTATTCATTACCACAGTTATGATGCTGACCAGCATTGAGACAGTATTTAACCGAATTTGGCGGGTGCGTGAGACACGTGGCGGCATTATTGGCTTTATGCGCTATTGGACTATTATCTCATTAGGCCCAATCTTACTGGGTAGCGCATTTGTTGTGTCATCTACCTTGGCCTCTATGAATGTCCTCAGCAATAATTTTGCCGGCTATGAACTGGATGGGGCTTTTCTGCTGTGGATCTTGTCTTTTTCATTGACCATTTTAGGTTTTTTCATTCTGTATTGGACGATTCCCAACCGCAGTGTGCCGATTAAGGCGGCGCTGATCGCGGGTGTCTTTAGTGCCGTGGTATTTGAATTACTCAAAAACCTCTTTGGTTTTGTCATGTCAAATTTCACCAGTTATCAAATCGTTTACGGTGCTTTTGCTGCAGTGCCAATTTTCCTGCTTTGGATATTCCTTTCATGGAATATCGTACTGATTGGGGTAGAAATTAGTTATGCACTGACCGCTTTCAATTCGGGCAACGACCAAAAACGTCATCCTGTTATTATGTTGATGGATTTGCTTGAATTATTTTATAAAAAGCAAAAACTCGGTCAGAGCGTGACAGAAAAAGAAGCGCTTGAGGTTTTAGGGCGTGATGAAATCGGCCGCCTGCCAAGCTATATTTTATTGTTTGAAGAGCAACACCTGATTAAACGTACAGATGATGATCATTATGTTTTAGTTCGTAATTTAACCCAAGTGGACTTTTGGAGTTTTTACAGTAAGCTGCCCTATCCGCTCCCTAAACGGCAAGATTTAGGTCGCGTCGATCCAGATGATGTTTGGATGGAAAAAATTGGGCCGCAACTGGTCGAATCGGATGATTATCTCGCGGCCAAACTCTCGATTCCACTTGCGACTATTTTTGAAGAAAAATAAGCGTAAATAAAAAAAGGAGAGCCGTAGCTCTCCTTTTTTATTTATACATGATCTTAGGTCGCTGTGCGCTGACGTCCCATCAATTTAGCTAACCATCGATGCAAGGTTACCGTCATCACCCCGACCATTACTAAGGCCGTCCCCAAGATAAAGTTCAGTTCAATCGTTTCATTTAAGATCAATACGCCAAAGACCAGACCAAAGATTGGGGTAAGGAATGAAAATACGCCCAGACCATTGGCCAGATATTTACTTAACAGCCAAAACCACAACATCAGGCTGAAAAATGAAATAATGAGCACATGAAAAATCATGCTGCTGATGGACAATACGGTCCAATGTATAGTCATTTGTCCTGTCAGCCACGCCACAGGTAATAAAAACACACAACCACCAACTAACTGATAAAACAAGGTCTGAGTCGGAGGTGCATTAGAGAGTTTGGTGAGTCTTAATGAAATGGTGGTCAAGGCCCACATCACCCCTGCAAGTAATGCCATCGCATCACCCAACAGGGCTTGAGTGTTGACTGTAGTGCTACTTTCACGTCCCATAAACGACAGGACAATACCTGAAAAGGCAATAAAAATACCGACCCACTGGATCGCTGTAAGCTTTTCTTCAGGCAACTTCCAATGTAAACCTAATGCCACGAATATCGGTGCGGTATAGAGCAAGACAACAGTATGTGATGCAGAGGTATAGCGCAGGGATTCTGCCACTAAAATAAATTCAGCTGAAAATAAAAACGCCAACCAGATACCCGGTAGCAAGTATTCGCGTGTATATAAATGTGTTCCCGGCTTGAGACGAATCAGTGGAAAGACCAACAGCGCAGCCAGACCTGATCGAATGGCAATTTGCATGATCGGTGCAATATCAACCGCGGCCAATTTCAAAATGACCTGTTGAATCCCTAAAATCATGCACAAAATAATCATCAGACCAGAAGCTTTTGCATCTAGCGCCTTACGCTGTTCCACACTATTTACTCGGCAATACGACAAGCAACACTATAGAACTGTCAGAAATAAAATATATACTTCAAAATAGACAAGTGATCTTCTTATTCAGGCAAAATTTCTCATGCGTCATAAAGCTCGTGTAGATCATACGCAGTTCCAGCAACTTACCACTAACGATGAAATTCAAGCAGCGCTGTGGATCAGTTTTCGTGACGATCCTGCACTGTCTGTTTATCCCGTTCATGGGCATGCTTGGGGCGAGTTTGTCTATGCCTTTAATGGCGTAATGGAAGTGAACATCAATCAGATAGACTATATTACTCCACCGCCTTATGGCATTTGGCTTCCTCCACATTTAGAACACAGTGGTTTAAATCGTACTGCGGTTTCACATGGAACCTTATATGTACATGAATCGCTATGTACTCACTTACCGAAACAACCAGGGATTTTACTCAGCTCGCCCTTAGTCCCCGCGATCTTCAGCCATTTGCGTCTGTTGCACCAACAAGCCGACCTCTTGGAAAATACCGCCGAATATCAACGCTTACTCCATGTGATCTTAGATCAACTGCATCAAGCCAAATTGGTCAGTAGCTATTTACCGCATTCGGAACACCCTGCCCTCAAACAACTGCTTGATTATTTACATCAACATCCTGCGGATCAGAGCGCGCTTGAGCAATTGGCACAGCGGATAAACATGACGGAACGTACTCTGGCACGTTATTGTCAAAAAGAACTTGGGATGTCGCTGCATGAATGGCGACAACGCCTCAAAGTCATGAAAGCCATGTCGATGCTCAACGCAGGTCAAACCGTCGAAAATATTGCTTTAGAACTTGGTTATGCCAATGCCTCGGCGTTTATAAATATGTTTAAAAAATGGATGCTTTGCACCCCAGATCAGTTTAGAAAATCTGCCTTAAAGCCCTAAATTTGTTTAAATTTAGCTATAAGGGTCTCTATAAAGTGATTCAACAATCCGCTAAGATCAAAAAATCCACAAAGAATGATAATGACTCCCTTTCGAATGAATAAAAAAACCATTTTAGCGCTGTGTTTATCTGCCGTATTTTTAACGGCTTGTAGTTCCAAAGAACAGCGTGAATTTAATTCTGCACTCAAAACCGCTCAAACGGGCGATGCGACTGCACAAATGAAAGTGGGTGATTTATACCTCAGTGGAACGGGCACAGAACAAAATATCGAACAAAGTGTACATTGGTACAAAGCTGCTGCGGATCAAGGCACTACGGACGCATTCGCATGGTTGATGACTCAAGCCTACCAAGGAAACCCGCATGCAGATCAAGTGATTCGAAAGATGCAGCAAGATGGCAATATTTTCCTTGCACACTGGGTGCTAGACCTTGCAAAAAAGACTCATGATCCTGCTGCTGAATATACCGTTGGGTGGATGTATGACACTGGAAAAGGCTTAATTCAAGATAAACACCAAGCGCAAATTTGGTATGAAAAAGCCGCCAAACAAAAGAATGTCGAGGCGATCAAAATCTTGGGAAATCAACACTATTTTTCTGAACATCCTTCGTCTACACCCGACAAAGCTGCCGAATATTTAAGCTATGCTGCAGAACAAGGGCAAGATGCCGACTCCGCGATGAAAATGGCACATTATTATCATTATGACATTCGTGATGGTGAAAAAGCGCGACAATGGTATGCCAAAGCAGGTGCATTGGGAGACACCGACTCACAGCATATGGCCGAGACCTATGAAACATGGAAAGACACCGGCCCTTTACAACCGAATGAGCCACCGCAATCAAGCAGCACTGAATAGATCAATCAAAAAAGGCTGCATTAAGCAGCCTTTTTGTATGTCGTTCACAGATTATTTGACAAAAGTTGTCCAAACAAAATCCTGATTTTTGCCTTTCAGGGTCATTTTCAACTGCTCACCTGACTGTAGTGCCGCAACACCCGCAGGCGTACCCGTCATGACCACATCACCCACTTCAAGACTAAATACTTGGCTAATATCGGCCAGTAATGTACCCACATCAAAAATCAGCAATGCGGTATCACCGTTCTGACGCAGTTCATCATTGACATGCAAGGTATAATGTACATCTTTCCAATCTTGAACCACCTCTTGGACATCGACCCAATCCGCAAGGATGCAAGAACCATCATAAGCTTTGGCACGTTCCCACGGCTGACCTTTTTTCTTTAAGTCATCTTGTAGATCACGCAAAGTCAGATCTAGGCCCAAAGTCACAGCTCCAACTGCTTCTAAGGCTTTGAGAGGATCAGTTTCAGCCGATAAAGGACGATCAATACGTAAACTTAATTCGCATTCATAGTGGCAACTGCCCCATGCAGGATTCCATGAGATGCCTTGCTCTAATGCGGTTAATGCACTTGGCGGCTTCATAAAAAGCACAGGACGGTCAGGAATTGCATTGCCTAATTCTTTGGCATGATCTGCATAACTACGACCGACGCAAACAATTTTAGATGGACGTGACTGCATACTACTCCCTCTTTTGTTATGAATAGATTGTCTTAGTGCTGAAAAGTATTGCTAAAAATCGCTTGGTCCGCAGTATCTTTAAATGCACTTTTCGGCACAATAATCACGGTTTTATTTTTCAGCTCAAGCATATAGGTCAATTTGCCTTCAGCAAAATTGGCCACTTCAGCATAATGGAAGATATTCTTACGACCATTGGCATGAATTTCTGCATAGTCTTGAAATAAATCAATACCTTGTTCACTTTTTCCTAATTGGTATTTTACAAACTGGCGTTTAAACATCATCGGTAAAAACCAATAACGCATGATACCTTGAAGAAGTAAAAAGAAAGCACCCAGCCCAACATAGTAGGCACCGACACCATTTACACCTAAGTAAAAACCCCAGATGATAATCCCAAGGCTAATGGCTGGCGTTAAAAAACGCGTAAATTGCTTTTTGCCAAAAGTAGCTAGTGCAAAACCATCCTGTGATTCTTCTAGATTTAAAAAATAGCGCAGCGATAATGCAGGTAGATTTTCAGACATAAGCGTATGAATATTTAAAAATGAATTGCGCTAAATACTACACCACAATTCAAACTTGCTTCATGCTTTTTAATGGTCGGTTGTAACACATCACTACTTCCCTTCCCTCTAGAAATACGTTAAAAACAGCAACAAATAAAAGATTGCATACGCAGGATGTGACATGCAGATAACAAAAATAATCATGGTGCTGGTGTTTCTGAGTGGACTGAGCATATCGACCAGTTGGGCCAAATTCGTTCAATGGCAACCCCAGATCCCTAGTAGTTTGGACTTATTTAATGGCAATGCCAAAGCCTTGGCAAATCTTGCCGGTGATCACATCGTGATTTTTGCACATCCTTCACAGCAAATTAGTCTACCCACGATGAAAGCAGGACAAAAAGTCGTTGGTAAATTTCAAAGTGCCGCGGTGGTTGTCCCAACCAACAGTAAAAATGTCGCCAGATTACTCAGTAATTATCCAAACTACGCCGGCTTATTTCCCACGCTAAAATCTGCTGAGGTTTTGCAACAGCAAGGTTCAACCAGCCAAGTTAAATACCGCATCCATATCCCGACACCTATTCCGGTTTTAAACTTTAAAGAAACCGTGGTGATGCAGCACCAAATTCAGCACAACAGCATTAATAGTTTGATTCTAGAAGCACCAGTGTCCTTTGGTGCAGGGAAAATTGAATGGTTTGAGATTGATGCACAACACACCTTGATTAGTGTGACCCAATGGGGCGATTTAAATCAGCCCAAAGGTTTTTTGTTTAGCAAAATATTAAATGCCTTACCCGATGCCAAATTAGGGATTCCTGCGGGAACCAATGGTTTTTTACTCGAATCATTACAGCGCCGATTTAAAGCCTTTAGTAGTGAAACTCTCGCTGCAAATCAATTGCCTGAACTCAAATTGAATGCCTCTCAACTCGACAAAATCACCCAATTAAGTCAAAGCTCGAAAGAACCTGTGTCCTTTATTTTGACAGCGCAGCGCGTTCCCTTTGGGCAAAATTATGAATTGATGCGCTTTAGCACCAGTTTTCAATATTATGCACAAGAGCCTTCGAGCTTACAGCGCTGGATTAATGTGTCTTCGTTCAAGCACTTATTTCCAAGACAAGTCAAACATATGCAAGTGCAGAAAATTAATCCGCACCTCATGGATGCCGACTATAAAATTTCGGTGGGTTTAGGTGTGATCAATATTCCCTTTGATTTTAAGATGCGTTTTAACTATCCCGACTTACTGCAAAATCAATATACCGCAACAGGTGGGGACTTAAAGTTTGTCCGAGGTGCAATGCATATTCGCCCCTTACAACAAGGGTCGTTATTACAATTGACCAGTGCGGTGAAGATTGATGACAAAGCACCGTTTTTACTTCGTGCTATGCGCAGTATGCCGTATCACTACATGTTACCGGCTTTAGGCGGAAATACGGTCTTTGCACTCAAAGTTAAACAAAAGCTAAGTTAGAACCTTGATTGATGAACTGAATTTATTGTTTTTAGCTATATTTCAGACACAAAAAAACCGCAACATGTGCGGTTTTTCAATCTTGATCAAGTTGGTGCGCTCAGAGAGATTCGAACTCCCGACCCCTTAGTTCGTAGCCAAGTGCTCTATCCAGCTGAGCTATGAGCGCGACGTCTTGATGAGGCTCATTATACGTGATTTTTATTTTTTGTTAAGAGCTTTTTCATATAAATTTAACCAAACGCACAGCAAATAAACAATTGCCCTTTAAACACGCTAAAAATCAGCCAAATTTACTTTTTAAAGGGCTTTTGCATCACAAGTTTGGAATCTAAAGTTAGCTGTACTCACTTATAAATGCTCAAGATAGATAACAAGTATATCGCCATCATTGAATCACGGCTTTAAATGAGTCAACTTTTCCTTGCCTTAGATTTAAAAAATTGCATCACCATGAACATCTGAAATAAGGTTTTATCTACCAAAGAAAGCAAAATCAAATTTACTGATGGATCGTCTTATAAAATAGAACGCTTTATACAATCTAAGTAAGAGACAAAAGACAAAAGACAAAAGACAAAAGACAAAAGACAAAAGACAAAAGACAGGCTGCATCAAAGCGATAAATCACAAGCACAAAAAAACCGCAACATGTGCGGTAATTTGTTCAAGTTGGTGCGCTCAGAGAGATTCGAACTCCCGACCCCTTAGTTCGTAGCCAAGTGCTCTATCCAGCTGAGCTATGAGCGCGTAACTTGTGTCGTCTTAAAAGACTACGTTTTCAGATTTACTTATTGGTGCGCTCAGAGAGATTCGAACTCCCGACCCCTTAGTTCGTAGCCAAGTGCTCTATCCAGCTGAGCTATGAGCGCGACATAAGTAAATCGTGGCGGTGAGAGAGGGATTCGAACCCTCGATACAGTTGCCCGTATGCATCCTTAGCAGGGATGTGGTTTCAGCCACTCACCCATCTCACCGTAACGTGCCGCCATAATACAAAGATCATGATACGACTGCAAGCACAGTCGTTATATTTTTTTCATTTTTTTACTCAATTAGATATTTTTTAAACGATTTTCAAAAAATTAGTGCAAAATTAGTTCAGCACGCGCTGCTATCCCCTACTTTTCAGCTTTAAACATTATAAAATATCGGCATAAAACACTTTATTGCAATCAATTGCGTGCAGTATCTGCTTGCATGACTTATGCTAATCCTAATCTTCTGATTTGAAGCCAAATACATATGAAAAACTGGGTCGACCCTGAAGCAAAAGCTGAAGCCGAACGTTATGACAATCCAATTCCAAGCCGTACTCTGATTCAAGAGACGATTGAACAACTGAAAACTGCAATGTCGCATGCCGATCTTGTAGAACATTTTGAAATTGCCGATCAAAAAAGTATTGATGCACTGAGTCATCGTCTGATTGCGATGGTTCGAGATGGTCAGTTGATGAAAGATGGATTTAAGTTCCAGCTTGCAGCTGAGCAACCGACTCATGAAGCAACGGTTTATATCAACTCAAAAGGTTTAGGCACAGCCAATATTAGCGGTGAAGATGACCTTTTACTTCCTGAACGTGAGTTGCGTCAGGTGTTTAATGGTGACCGTGTTAAAGTCCGCCAAACATCGGTAGACCGTAAAGGCAAGGCATGGGGCTTTATTACTGAAGTTCTACAGCATCGTGTCAAAGAAATTATTGGTAAAGTGTCTGAATATGAAGGTGAATATTTTATTCAGCCGGCAAATCCCAATGCACACCAACCGATTACTTTAGAAAAAGAATTAATCGAGCATGCCAAAGTCAAACTCGGCGACTCTGTGCGTATTGCGATTGACAGCTACCCAACCAAAGAAGAATTTGCGACAGGCCATATTGTTCAGTCGATGGCTGATAAAGCAGACACTGAAATTATTATTCCGCAAACCATTTTAGAGTTTGGTTTACCTTACGAATTCCCTGAAGCGGTACAACAAGAAGCTGACAGCTTTAAAGAACCCTCAGAACAAGACCGTGAAGGTCGTGTCGATTTACGTGATTTAGCGCTTGTCACCATTGATGGCGAAGATGCCCGCGACTTCGATGATGCCGTGTATGCGGAAAAACGTCCAGGTGGTGGTTATCGTGTTGTGGTGGCAATTGCCGATGTCAGCCATTATGTACGTCCGGGTAAACCACTCGATGACGAAGCTCAAGAGCGCGGTACATCGGTGTACTTCCCTCATTTTGTATTGCCGATGTTGCCTGAAGCGCTGTCGAATGGTTTATGTTCTTTGAACCCACACCTAGACCGCTTATGTATGGTTTGTGATTTAAACTTATCTCGCGCGGGTCGTGTTACCAAGTTTGAATTCTATCCGGGTGTGATGCATTCAAAAGCTCGTTTGACCTATACCCAAGTTGCCGAATATTTTGAAGGTAATAGTCAAGCCATTCCTGAAGACCGTGATGTACGTAAATCGGTCAATACCTTATTCCAATTGTATCAAGTGTTGAAAGGCTTACGTGCTGAACGCCACGCGATGGAATTTGAAACCGTTGAAACTTATATGACCTTTGACGAGCTTGGCGGTATTAATGAAATACTACCGCGTAGCCGTAATGATGCACACAAACTGATTGAAGAATGTATGTTGCTGGCAAACGTTGCAGCGGCAGAATATGCATTAAAAAATGAAATTCCGATGCTGTACCGTGTGCATGAACCACCTGAGTTCTCACGTATTCAAAAGGTTCGTGATTTTGTGAAGTTATTGGGGCTGCCATTCCCTGAACAGCCGACTCAAGCTGACTATCAAGCCGTAATCGATGCCACCAAAGACCGTATTGATGCTCCAAGCATTCATGCCGTTTTACTCCGCTCAATGATGCAAGCCTATTATGGCGCGAACAATGCAGGTCACTTTGGCTTGGCTTATGAAGCGTATACGCATTTCACCTCCCCAATCCGTCGTTATCCAGACTTGTTACTTCACCGTGCCATCAAAGCACAATTGAAGAAAAAACCTTATCCAATTTCTGGTGCTTCGCTGGATGATGCAGGTGAACACTTCTCTGCGACCGAGCGCCGTGCAGATGAAGCTTCACGTTCTGTCACTACATGGTTGAAGTGCCATTACATGCAGCAGCATTTGGGTGAAGAGTTTGTCGGTACCATCAGTGCAACTGCTGAATTTGGCCTGTTTGTAACGCTCAAAGACTTATATGTTGATGGCATGATCCACGTCAGCCAATTGGGTGATGACTTCTTTGTCTATGACCAACCAAGTCAGAGCTTAATTGGTCAATCTCGAGGTCAAGTTTTCAGTCTCGGCGATGAAGTGAAAATTAAAGTTGCTGGTGTAAATCTAGAAGAGCGCAAAATCGACTTTGAATTGATTCAACAATTGAGCCATGCAGGTCGCGCTATTCGCGCACGTGCCCCTCGTGTTGCAAAACCTACAGCCAAAGAAGAAGTCTTTTCAGAACGTAAAACCAACGCTGCTGAAGATGGAGAACAGCCCATACGACGCAAAAAGTCGAAATCTAAGCCCAGTTCATTCGGTAAAAAGCCTGCTAAAAAATCTGCAAGCAAATCTGAAGCGAAGGCTAAAGATAAAGTGAAGAAAAAATCTAAACCGAAAAAGAAAAAATCCAATGCAAAATCATCTGCGGATTAAGCTTTAAATCAAGAGCGCTTCGGCGCTCTTTTTTGATTCTTAAGATCAGTGAAGACTTCGCGCCCTCTGCAGAAGATGAATAATTCCTGATTTAGTCTTGATTTAACCCGCAACAAACCCTACATCTATAAATAACTCAGGATTTATATGAAGTAGAAAATATGACTTTAGAAAAGGCAACTTTGCCCGTTCCTCAATTTGATCAAATTACCTTAGATCAACTCAAAGAAAAAATTCAAAATGCGATTCAACAAGGTCAACAATTTCTAAATGAACTGACGGTTGTTCCAGATTCGGTACAAAAACAACTGAATACTTTAGAACAGGTCGATGACCTTGAAAATAATATGAGTGAAGCTTGGGGCGTGCTATCGCATCTGAATGCCGTGATGAATAATGCTGAAACTCGTGAACTCTACCAATCTTTATTACCTGGCCTGAGTGAGTACTATACGCAGCTAGGTCAACATACAGCGTTGTATCAAACGTATCAGCATGTACATGACAACAGTGTATTTGACACCCTTCCTGCAGCACAGCAAAGCGCAATTAAACTTGCATTACGAGATTTTAAACTTTCAGGTGTAGCCTTAGAAGACGAAGCGAAAAAACGCTATGCAGAAATATCTGCTCGACTTTCGCAATTATCATCAGACTTTTCCAATCACGTATTGGATGCCACCCAAGCCTACTTCAAACCTTTAACTGAAGCGCAGCTCAAAGGACTACCTCAAGGCAGTATTGAACTTCTGAAACAATATGGTCAGCAACGCGAACTCGAACAGGCTGTAGCCACACTCGACTTCCCGTCTTATATTGCCATTATGACCTATGCAGAAGACCGCGAAGTGCGTGAAGCGCTCTATAAAGCCTATACCACACGTGCTTCTGATCAGGCAGACTCTGCTGAATTTGACAATACAGCAGTCATGGAAGAAATCTTGAAGCTACGTCAGGAAATGGCAAGCCTGCTTGGTTTTAACAACTACGCCGAATTGTCCTTGGCAAGCAAAATGGCACCCGATGTAGCAACTGTAGATCAGTTCCTGATTGAACTGGCAGAACATGCGCGTGCACCAGCAGAGAAAGAAATCGCTGAACTGAAAGCCATTGCAGCGCAAGACGGTATCACTGAGTTACAACCGTGGGATGCCACTTTCTATTCAGAAAAACTCAAAGTTCAACAGTTTAATTTGTCACAAGAAGACCTGAAGCCCTATTTCCCTGCACCTAAAATTATTCAAGGCTTGTTCAGCATTGTAAATCGTCTCTATGGCATCAATGTAATCGAGCGTGAAGCGCCTGTTTGGCATCCTGATGCACGTTATTTTGAACTTGAAGATCAAGGCAGCGTGATTGGCGGTTTTTACTTTGACCTGTATGCACGAAGCGGTAAACGTGGCGGCGCATGGATGAGCGGCTTCCGTTCACGCATGCAAACTGAAAATGGTCTGCAAAAACCAATTTGCTACATGGTCTGCAACTTTACCCCACCTGTCGGTGAGCAAGCTGCTTTACTTACCCATGATGAAGTAACGACGTTGTTCCACGAATTTGGTCATGGCTTACATCACATGCTCACTGAAGTCGATAATATTGCTGTGGCTGGTACCCATGGCGTGGCGTGGGATGCAGTAGAGCTACCAAGTCAATTCATGGAATTTTGGACTTGGGATCAAGAAAGTTTAGATTTACTCAGTGAACATATCGAATCAAAACAAACTTTACCAGCCGATCTGCTAAAAGCACTGCAAGATGCACGTTTCTTCCAGTCTGGGATGCAAACTTTACGTCAAATTGAATTTGCCATGTTTGACTTAAATATCCATAAGGCCAACCCTGCTTTGAACGCTGCAGGCATCCAACAAACCTTAGATGATATTCGTCAAAAATATGCAGTTGCACCCACTACTTCGTACAACCGTTTCCAACATGGTTTCAGTCATATCTTTGCAGGTGGTTACGCTGCTGGTTATTATTCATACAAATGGGCAGAGGTTTTGGCAAGTGATGCCTTCGACCGATTCGAAAATGAAGGAATTTTTAATACTTCGACTGGCAAGTCGTTTAGACAATTTATTCTAGCAGTTGGCGGAAAAGATACGGCACTTGACGCATTTATCAATTTCCGCGGACGCGAGCCAAAAATAGATGCTTTGCTGCGTCATCAAGGTTGGACGAACGCATCTAAAAACGCTTAAACTAGGGACCTTAGTTAGATTCAAGGTAAGTATGATGACCATTAAACGACGCTTCATTGCAGGTGCAAAATGTCCAAAATGCCAAGCGATGGACCGGGTTGTCATGCTGACCTCTGGCGAAGACGAATGGATCGAATGCATTGATTGTGGTTACAGTGAAAATCGACCGACTCATGTCGATCAACCTGAACAACCTGCCGTGCCAGACGATATCGGTGTGATCCAATTTAAGCCACGTCAGCCTAAATAAAAATTAAGGTCAAGCAATGACAGAAGATCAAAGACATAATCCAAAATTGTTAGTTGGAATCATTGGGGGCTTAACGTTATTGATTGCTATCTTTTTTGCATACCAATGGTTAAGCAGCAGTACAGCAGATAAATCTGCACTTCAAGAAGAACTGGTCGCTGCACCGGCTAAACCGCCTGTTGCAACCCCTGTCCAATCTGAGACTGAAGCATCAGTCCCTACCGCAGAGACTGAAACCATTAAATTGGTCGAAGAAGACATTTTAGATGCAGCTGTGCCTGAAAATGCCTCTTTAGCCAAAGAGGAAATTGCCAAATTAGATGACATTCAACAACAATTGAATGATCAGGAGCAAAGCTTAAAACAGCAACATTCAGATGCAGATGAGCTGATTAAACTGAAAGAAGAACAAATTAAATTACTCGAAGCACAGTTAGCACAACAAGCAAAATAACCGACTTCTGCTACACCATGCGTACTTATAGGCTAGAATATCATCAGATTTTCTAGCCTTTTTGTTATGTCCACTACTACACCACAAAATATCCCCAAAGCAATTGGCTTTCTCATGCTATCAGCGCTGCTTTTTTCCATTATGGGGGTTTGTATACGCTACGCATCCCACACAGTAGATAATGCCACCATCGTATTTTTTCGCAATGCGGTTGGCTTATTGATCTTTCTACCTTTGATCCTACAAAAGGGCAGCACATTTTTTAGAACTGAAAAATTGTGGATGCATACATGGCGTTCAATTGTAGGCTTGGTGGCAATGTATGGCTTTTTTTATGCCATCGCACACTTAAAACTCTCCAATGCCATGGTCTTCACCTATTCCTCGCCGATCTTCATCCCCTTAATTGCATGGTTATTTTTAAAAGAAAAAATGACCCTGAGTATGCTCATTGCCGCAGTCATTGGTTTGATTGGCGTCCTCTTCGTCGCAAAGCCCGATGCAGGAATGTTCAATCAGTTATCACTCATCGGACTGACCGCAAGCTTCTTGGCAGCCATGGCATTTGTCACTGTCCGTGCCCTTACAGCAACAGAACCGCCTGAACGCATTGTGTTTTATTTCTGCTTTTTTGGCACACTTATTTCCATGATCCCAATGTTTTGGCTCTGGCGTCCCTATAGTTTAAAAGAGTTAGCTTTTCTGATTACAGCGGGACTTTTGGCCAATATCAGTCAAATTTTTATGTCCAATGCCTATAAGCTCGCACCCGCAGGTCAAATTGGCCCCGTGAACTATATCACGATTATTTTTGCAGGTATTTGGGGCTTTGTTCTTTGGCAGGAACTGCCAGACATTTACAGCCTATTCGGCTTTGCTTTTATATTTTTAGCGATTTTGCTCTGTAGTCCAATCCTACAAAATAAGTTTAAAAAGTCATAAAGATTCAAACCATTTACCATCAAATGCACAGCCCCTTATTCAATAAAAAAGCACCCGAAGGTGCTTTTTTAATGCTTCAAAATTAATTTATTGATACCAACCAAACAGCTTAAAGAAATACGGCAGATACGCAATAATCAACATTGCAGGGAACAGCACAATCAGCGGCAAAATCCAACGTTCATAACGGTAATAAAACGACAAGTGACGAACTTCAGCATCCGCTTCATTGACTTCAGCATCCCCTATCGACTGTCGGGCCAAGAGGTGGTTCAATGCAACTGGAGGCGTAACATAACCTAGCTCAAAACCAATGAGTGTAATCATCCAAAAATGCACAGGATGAATACCGTATTGATAGGCTACAGGAGCAATAGTTGCAGAAATTAAAATGACTGCGCCAAACGGATCCATAATCATACCCACAAAGACCATCAATCCGACAATCAATGTGATAACCAAAAAAGTACTGCTGATATCAGTTGGGAATAAACTCATGACTTCAGTACGCTCTAGCAATCCACCAACGCTTACCGAAAGCGCCATCAAAATAACCAAAGCACCGATATGTCCAACGGTTTCACTGGTCGAAATATGCATCGACTTCCAAAAACCAACTTGACGTAGAATCTGCATAGAGCTGGATTGAGCCACTGTATGATTCGCAGCCTGCCCATCATCTGTGCTATTACCATGTAATCCTTCACGGTATTCTGCATGTGCAACCTGTGCGCCGGCTAAAGCAGGTTCAGCATTCGCACTATAATTTGCTGTTAGTGTTTCATCCCAATGCCCAACTGCTGACAATGGTGCTGGCTGATGACGTAATTTATCCACTAAAACGATCATCAGCAGAATAACAGGCATCATGACTGGTGCAGTAAATTCATTTAAATCTGTATTCAATAAATATTTATAGAACATCCAAATCAGCACGAAAATCACAATATAAGGAATAACGGCTAAGAAGGCACGTCCTGACTGCGGCGCTGCCACATTGGCTTGAGCAATACGGAACTTATGTTCTGCAAAAAATAACGACACAATTAAAAACATCGTAGATGTCAGCAAGAACGTATAAATACCATATTGATAAAGCAGATCCGTGGTCACTTCTTTATTTAGCGATGCAACAACCACAATCAATAAGCATGGACGTAAAACCACCCCAAGCGAACCGGACATTGCTGTTGCAGCCAAGGCAAATTGACGGCGTCCGCCAGCGTTCCACACTTCCTTATAAATAATCGCGCCTGCCGCAATGACAAAGATCCCCGATGCTCCAGTATAGGCTGTAGGCAATGCTGCTGCGATTAAAATCAGCCATGTTAAAGTCTCAGGAGCTAAGTTCCATGGGCGTAAAATATTCAAGAATAAATCTACGACACGGGTTTGCTTCAACAACATACCCGCCCAAATGAATAACGCTAGATTCAGGAAAATACTTGAAAACTCGACCAATTGCCCTAAATAGATGCCTTGCCCCATCGGGTAGTCCATAAAGAAGATAAAGGCGATACCTGTAATCAACGCCATATACGCATATAAAGGCACGCTTAGGAACGCGAAACTAAGACTACCGCCCTCTTTGGCATCTTTTGGCGGACTAAACAATTGCAAAACACTGATCAATGTCAGGATTGAGAACAGCGTCATCCACATCCAATAAATCAGTTCAGTTTCGGTGGTCATTGGAACTCCCGAATTTTTCACTGAATTGAATTGGCTGATACTTGAGTAGGTTAACAGTCCATTACCGAAGCTCATCATCAGGCTATAAACACGATAATCCTTCTTGGTTGCAGGACCGCGTAGACCAATATGATGAATTTTCAATGTCGCACTAATCGCAGCTATAACCACCATAAAAATCAACAAAATGGCGCGATTTTCAGTACCAAATTTAAAGATACCGAAGAAGCTTGTTTCAAAATTACGATAGGCGCGAATACTCGGATGCTTCTCCATATGTTGCATGGCTTTATCATAAAATTGATACTTTTCTTCACACTGCTGCACACTCGCTAAAATAGACGAACGAACGTCATTCTCAGATGCCGTACCAAAAAAATCAGCAAACTCATCTGCTGCATTGGCTTGCATTTGAGTTTTCACCAACGCATCGACATTCGGGTTACGGTCACATTCAGGCTTGGTCGGTTCTGCACGTAAAAATGAATACTGCATCCCAATGCTTTCATTACCATACAAACGCTCACCAGTACGCAGAAGCTGACCATGAATCATCTCCCCTGTACCGATAATCAATGTAAGCAGAAGCAAGATCAACACGACTAGAGTCGAAATCCATTCTGTCCAGACATACCTTAACAGCCCGACGATGCCGGATCTGTTTTGTGCATCATTTTGCATGAGTCTTCCTATTTTTTATTTTGGAGCCTAGCGGTGCCAAGCATCCTTTTCCTTATCGGCTCGAGAAGTTCCTTTCCCTGACCTAACTGTTTTATTATTACGTTTAAATTTGCATCAATATTCAAAACATTAAAATGACAATATGTATTTTCTTTTCGTTTTTTTTTGTCAACCCAATCACCTAAAGTGCGCTAGCGATCCCAGAAATAATTACCAATAAGATAAAACAAGGCGATGATAATGCCCCAAATCACCCCCAATAAATGGGCTTCGACTAAAACGGGGCTTCCTATTAATTCTGCCGTTCCGGTATTCCCCATGGTATTTTCCCACACCAATTTTGCCAAAATCAGCAAGAGAACAAAGGCTGCAAAATTTCGCTCCCGTTTATACATTAAATGTACGCAAGCGACCGCAACATAGGCGCCATGCAAGACACCAGATAATCCGGCATAGGCTTCAATATCGGAAAGGAAAAAATAGAAACTCAGACTGATTAAAGGGGATAAAATCAATAAGATGGCAACAAAGTGCCATATTGAAACTCTTGGAAAAATAAACGGTAAGCAGATAAAGGCCAACATATTTAAAGCAAAATGAATCCAACCGACGTGAACCCAATGGGCAGTCCATAAGCGCCAAAAGTCATGAAATAAATCATCTTGCCAATAGATAAAATAATCTTTAAATACCTGTAGCGAGGCACAGATCGAAACGAATACGGCAAGAAAGACAATTTTCGGTATTAAAAATTGTAGTTTCATTTTCGCTCCTCCTGTACCTCACTTTTAAACGCTATTGCAAAGATTAATTTGCAGCTGTGCCACTGGTTTCAATATCACCACTAAACAAATCATCGAGTTCAGAACTATTGGCACTTTCATCCCAGAAATGTTCCATACCATCATCAGCCGTACGAACGCCTGTATGTTCAGTCCAATAACGATCTGAAATCCCTTTCACCATGGTTTCAGCCATGCTATCGATGAGCTTAAATTGTGGATTAACAGGTTTCTCATCGCTACGCGCTTGTGCAAAGGTACGTAAGGCATCACGGATTTTCGCATCATCGCCACTGGCTTGTGCAGCAACCGCATATAAAGCATGTGACAGTCTCACACCCTTTTGCTCACCAATTTGCGTAGATTGTTTCAATGTTTGGTATGGATCAGGTTTTCCATCACCTGCACCCGGCAATAACGTCCAGATCACAGCGCGGGTTGCATTTGGTGCGCCCCAGAATTTTTCATTATTCAGACATACCATACCGCGTTCAACAATCGCAGCAATGTCTTTTGGAACGTTTACCGCCCCACCTGAGTTAATATCATTGGTCATGGCCTGTAAGCCACTTAACATTCCCAACATATACACTGTTTGGTCAATGTCGCTGTTCATTTTTGGACAGCCTTCACCTAGACTTTTCTTATACTTCTTTTCAAAACGATCTTGAAATAATTGATAGCCGGTATATTGACGCTGTGCAGCAAGTGCCGCCCAACGCTTTTGCTCAACACGAGCATCCTGTGCTTCGGATACTTGGTTAGCTTTAGATGCACGTAAATAGCGTAACTCTGCATCCAAGGCTTTTTGTTCTGCACAAATCCCTGCTGCTGAATACATCAACACAGCCACACGTGTTGGGTCTGCGCCCATATCTTTGGTGGCCATAATGGCTGGAGTTAATGAATTACCTGAATTACACACCATTTCAGCATCTTCCATGGCTAAAATTGGTGGCACAATATGTTTTTCTGTAAATCCGAGTGCAACATTAGCACCGGTTTTTACAACCTGCGAACAACCCGCGAATAATGTACTTGTTATTGCTACAACTGCCACACCCTGGCATATTTTTTGGACGCTCGACATTTTCCTGTCCTCTATAATTGTGTTTATGTCCATCACGACAAACATATCAGAAGCAAAAAATGAATAAAAGAGTATTTGCTCTAATTTGAACGACACACTGTGCCATGAATCACGCTGAATGCAATTGACTGATTTTTTACAAAGACTAAATTTTAGGCAAAAAAAAGTAGCATAGCGACGGTTCGGCACATGCTACTTATTAACTGTGAAAGCGTTTGACTGCTTATTTTTGAGTTAACTGTTCCTTCAGCACTGTTCCCAGTCGTCCTATAACAATTGCTAACACAATCGCTATTACCAGAAACATCCAAGTTGGCATCATCATGATGATTTCCCTTAACGGCTGTTGGTAAGGCTAATATATAGGCAGAGAATCACCGCACAGCTTAAAATTGTCAGACAATTTAAATATTTTGCCAATAAATTTCAATCCTGTCAGACAAGATTATTTTACCCACAATATAAGATAATGAAATATTTGCATTTTATTGAATTTTAAAAATAAAGGCTGTCTAACAATTAGATCATTTTGGCCAATACTTTGAGTGATTTCCACTGTTTCAATGACAATTGATCGCGCCAAATAATCACTGGTTTTGCACGTGCATGCATAAAATACACCACAATATACATTTGATGATCCAAAATATGGCTTATTTGAACGCGTTGCACCGGGCGGTTGAGTCGTTGCAAAGACCAATCAGTTCCATCCAAATAATCTAGACTGGTGACGTGTAAATGCTTACGGAAAAACAGAACATAAACCACTAGTCCAATGAGGAAAAATATCCCCCAAAGCATGGGTGTTAGTAACTGATAAAGCAGCGTCATCAATACCGCAAAAATAAAAAACTGAAACGCATGCGATAAAAAACTGCGTTTCAGTTTGAATTGCCGATTATCCATGAACGTAATGTTTTAATTTTTGAATAAACGTTTTTAATTCAGGACGTGGCGGTTCACTAACTTCCATAAACCAATCCAACAAATCTGGATCTTCTGCAGCAACGAGTTCTGCAAACATGTCTTTTTCAGCTGCATCGGCTTGTAAATAGTAATTTTTGACGTAGGGATCAAAATAAACATCAATCTCTTTTAAACCACGACGTGCACGGTAGATCACTTTACGCTCTTCTAAGCTGATTTCATCAGTCATTGTCTTCCCCAATCGTTGAACCCGTCTAGTGTAACTCATCCACCCCATTGAAGTGGAGTGTTTTCACAGATTGACCGAATACTTCATCGCATTCCCTGCTTTTGAATGTTCTGCACATTGCAGTCACTCGCTGCATCTTATAAGTTGAGACAAAGCCATAAAAATGAATAGGATATTCAAAATGCAATCTGGAGCGATTCGCCCACTCAACAACATGCTGCCACGTCAATTATTTAATGCAGAACATGATGCATTTCGTGAAACAGTACGAAAATTTTATGAAAAAGAAGTCATACCTAATATCGAAAAATACGAAAATCAGCAACACGTTGACCGTGACTTATGGAATAAAGCCGGTGCCATGGGCTTACTTTGCCCGACCATGCCCGAAGCTTATGGCGGCTATGGTGTAGACCGACTCTATAGCATGATTCTGATTGAAGAGCAGGCCTATGCTATGGACTCCTCTACCGGCTTTTCACTGCACTCCGACATCGTGGCCAATTATATTCATAACTTTGGCAATGAAGAACAAAAGTTGCATTGGCTGCCGAAAATGGCATCTGGCGAAACCGTGACTGCCATTGCAATGACCGAACCGGGCACAGGTTCAGACCTACAAGCCGTACGCACAACCGCTACAGAAGATGGTGATGACTATATTATTAATGGGTCAAAAATCTTTATCACCAATGGCTATTTATGTGACATGGCAATTGTGGTCTGCAAGACAGGCAATAGTGAAAAAGGTTCAGCCAATTTATCGCTAATTATCGTCGAGGCAGATCGCGTCGGTTTTAGTAAAGGCAAACCTTTAAACAAAATTGGCATGAAAGGTCAGGATACCTGTGAACTGTTCTTTGACAATGTCCGCGTCCCTAAAAGCAACTTACTTGGCATGCAAGGTATGGGCTTTATGATGCTGATGAAGGAATTGGCTTGGGAACGTATGTTGGTCGCGATTATTTGCCAAGCCGGTGCAGAAGCAGCCTTTGCGCACACTGTTCAATACACCAAAGAGCGTAAGGCATTTGGCAAGACCGTATCTAGTTTCCAAAACACCCGTTTTAAATTGGCAGAGCTACGCACTGAAATCGATTTTTGTCGAACTTATCTAGACCGTTGTATGGAGCTGCAACTTGTGGAACAGCTCGGTATTGACGCAGCCGCAGCTGCTAAATACAAAATTTCAGAGATGTTCTCCAAAGTCGTGGATGAATGTCTGCAGTTGCATGGTGGCTATGGCTATATGCTTGAATATCCAATTGCACGGGCTTATATTGACAATCGAGCCAATCGTATTTATGCCGGTACCAATGAAATTATGAAAGAGCTGATTTCCCGCTCTTTATAACAAATAAGCCCATCAGATGATGGGCTTTTTTCATTCTTTCGATATCAACTTAAATCATTCACAAAATCACAGATGAGTGCAGCGACCAATGCGGGTTGCTCTTTGTGCGGCATGTGATGAAGCCCTTCCAAAATCTCTAGCTCTGCATCAGCTTTTATACCCGAAAAAAGTTTCTGAGCTTGTGCTGTCGTCCCGTATTCATCCAGTTCTCCATGGATGATCAAGCTTGGACACTGTACTTTTCCAACATAATCTTCGAGGTTCCATTGACGGAAACTTGGTGAAAGCCAAGTTTCCGTCCAAGCATCCAAAACCCACTGGGCTTTATCCCCATGGTATTTAGCCAAGCGTTCAAGCTGTCCCGGCTGCGCAAAACCTGTTTTGGCTTCACGTATACCCGATAATGTCAGTTCTTCCACTTCATACTGCGCAGCTATGGTAATCAGACCATAACATTGTTCAGTATATTCACTGACAATCACGACTGACATTCCCCCGCCAACACTATGCCCCATCACGATAAACTGTTGAATGGAATAATGTTGAAGAAGTGCCTTAAAGCCCTGCCGCGCTTCAGCATAGACAAAATCTGTACTTAATAGATGAGGATTCGCTGACGATCGGCCAAAACCCAATCGATCATAGGCAATCACCGTTCTGCCAGACTCAGCAGCCAATTGCGCAGGAAAATCACGCCACAAATCAACACTCCCCAGTGAATCATGCATCAATATAATCGGGGCCAAAGTTGCATCTTTATCTGCTGTTTCAGGCTGCCAAGCTTTGGTATATAGCTCATAATCATTTAATTTTATAAATTCTGAATGTTCTTGATTCTTCACATTAACCCTGTGTACATTTCCTTATTTTCAACATGATATATTTTTCAACAAATAATACGCATCAAATAAAATCCTAAAGTCACACATCTAAAGTAAAAAAAAGAAGCATCATGCTCCTTTTTTATGTAATAGACTTAAGAAACTAATCTGGGTTTAGCAGCCACTTGATCAGACTTTTTTTCAAATTTCAGCACTCCATCTTCAAATGAAGCATGCTTTAATTCTTTACGATCTGCCAAATAGTTATTGCTGACTTTCCACGGTGCATGTTTACCCTGTTTTGGCATCACATCTGCCGCACGTGCAATATAACCTGAAGTCAAGCTTCCCATTACTGTGTCTTCTAACAACTCGGTCGCATCGCCTTGTGGAATCACTTGGTTATAACCATTTTGATCCATATAGTTAATCAATTTACAGATGTATTCAGAAGCAATATCGACTTTTAAAGTCCATGAAGCATTAATATAGCCAATAATCATCGCCATATTTGGTACATCACTGACCATCACGCCACGGTACAACATATGCTTAGAGGTATTTAATGGCTGTCCATCGATTGTGGCACTGATCCCGCCTAGAATTTGAATGTTGAGTCCTGTAGCTGAAATCACCACGTCCGCTTCTAAATGTTTACCTGATTTTAATTGAATGCCATTTTCAGTAAAACTTTCAATTTGATCGGTTTCAACAGATGCACGGCCTTCGCGTAAAATTTTAAACAAATCACCATCTGGCACCACACAAAGGCGCTGATCCCAAGGATTGTAATCTGGGGTAAAGTGCTTCATATCCACTTTACCTTTCAACTGCAACTCAATTGATTTTAATAAAAATTTACGGAGTAATTTAGGTTGCTTTTGTGCAACAGCATAAACAGCCCGCTGTACACCGATATTCCGTGCACGGGTAAGTTTATAAGCAACATCTTCAGGTAATACTTTACGCATCTTGTCATAAATGATGTCAATAGAAGGTACTGAGGCAATATAAGTTGGAGAACGCTGTAGCATGGTCACATGCCCTGCACCGCCTTTTGCCATAGCTGGTACCAAGGTAATCGCTGTTGCTCCACTGCCAATAATCACCACTTTTTTGCCTGCATAATTAAAATTTTCAGGCCAATGTTGTGGATGAATGAAGGTACCTTTGAACTTTTCCTGCCCTTTAAACTCAGGTTGGAACCCTTGGTCATAATTATAATAACCTGTACAGCCAAAGACGAAATTTGCAACCCAAGTTTGTTGTTTCTTCTTCGCATCTTCAATAACAACAGACCATTTACGAGTCAGTGAGTCGTAATTTGCACTCACAACACGATGTTGAAAATGAATTTTTTCTTTGATCTTATATTCGTCAATCACTTCAGAAAGGTAGCCTTTAATCGAAGACCCATCAGCAAGCACACTAGATTTTTTCCACGGCTTAAAATTAAAGCCAAAAGTTGACATGTCCGAATCAGAACGAATACCCGGATATTTAAAAAGATCCCATGTACCACCGAAACTTTCACGACGTTCAATAATTTCAAATGAACGATTTGGACATTTTTTTGAAAGATGCGCAGCCAAACCTACACCGGAGATCCCTGCACCTACAATGAGAATATCAACTTGTTTTTCCATGTTGTTCTTTTAACCTATCTTAGATTTATATTTATTAAATCACATTTTTGACAATGCACAATGTCAAGTTTAAGCAAAAGGCGATTTATTTTTATCTTTTAAGGACAAATTGAATTATTGTCTAACAATATATAGCCACCACAAAACTGCAGGCATTAAAAAAGGTCGGTTAAAAACCGACCTTTTTTAGAACAACGTACGCTGCTCTTCACGAAATTAGTTAACTTCGCGATCTACTAGCTCAACGTAAGCCATCGGTGCAGCATCACCTGCACGGAAGCCCGCTTTAAGAACACGTAGATAACCGCCGTTACGTTCTTTGTAACGAGGGCCAAGAACGGTAAATAATTTACCAACAGTTGCAGCTGAACGAGTACGAGCAAACGCTAAACGGCGGTTTGCTACAGAATCGACTTTAGCTAAAGTGATTAAAGGCTCAGCAACACGACGCAATTCTTTTGCTTTAGGAACAGTAGTTTTAATTAACTCGTGTTCGAACAAAGAATTAGCCATGTTTTGGAACATCGCTTTACGATGACTGCTTGTACGGCCTAATTTCACACCACTATTACGATGACGCATGGTGATAGTCCTACTTAATTAACGGCTACGATAAGCAAAGCGATCGTCCATGCGGAGGCTAGCCGGTGGCCAGTTCTCTAAACGCATGCCCAATTGCAAGCCTTTCGATGCCAGAACATCTTTAATCTCAGTCAACGATTTTTTACCTAAGTTAGGAGTTTTAAGCAACTCAACTTCAGTACGTTGAACAAGATCGCCAATGTAGTAAATATTTTCTGCTTTCAAACAGTTAGCAGAACGAACAGTAAGCTCTAGATCATCTACTGGACGAAGCAAAATCGGATCAACTTCTTCACGAGGCTCTTGAGCAACTGGTGCTTGATCTTTCTGAAGATCAACAAAAATTGCAATTTGTTGTTGCAAGATTGTTGCCGCTTTGCGGATAGCTTCTTCAGGATCAACAGTACCGTTGGTTTCAAGATCAATGATCAATTTATCAAGGTCAGTACGTTGTTCTACACGAGCGTTTTCCACTGTGTAAGACACACGTTTGATTGGGCTGTAAGAAGCATCTAATTGCAAACGACCCACTGGGCGAGTTTCACCCTCAGGGAAGCGTGAATCAGAAGTCTCATAACCACGACCTTGAGAAACTTTCAGGCGCATTTTTAATGAGCCAGAAGCACTTAAAGTACCGATCAAATGTTCAGGGTTAACCACTTCAACATTGTGTGGTAAACGAAGGTCAGCGGCTGTAACGTCGCCAGGACCTTGTTTTTCCAATGTCAGATAAGCTTCATTTTGATCGAACAGCTTAATAGACAATCCTTTTAGGTTCAGCAAGAGCTCGACGATGTCCTGCTGCAAGCCTTCCAAAGTACTGTACTCGTGCTCGACACCTTCAATCTCTACTTCAACCACGGCTGCGCCAGGTAAAGAAGACAAAAGGATACGACGTAAAGCATTACCAAGAGTATGACCAAAGCCACGCTCTAATGGTTCTAGAATAACTTTTGCCGAGGTCCCGCTTGCCGCTTCGACCTTAATCGCTTGCGGAGTTAGAAACTCATTTGCAGTACGCGTCATTATTGCTACCTCAAGGATTATTTAGAATACAATTCTACAATCAAGCTTTCGTTGATTTCAGCAGGTAAATCAGAGCGATCTGGTGCAGCTTTGAACGTACCTTCCAATTTAGAATGATCAATTTCAATCCAAGATGGAATGCCACGTTGAGTCGCTAACTCAACTGCGTTTTTGATACGCAATTGTTGTTTAGCGCCTTCGTGAACTGCAACAACGTCACCAGCTTTAACTTGGATAGACGCGATGTTAACACGACGACCATTTAAAGTGATTGAACGGTGAGATACAAGCTGACGAGCTTCTGCACGTGTAGAACCAAAACCCATGCGATAAACAACGTTATCTAGACGGCTTTCAAGAAGTTTCAACAAGTTTTCACCTGTTGCGCCTTTAACACGAGCAGCTTCTTTGTAGTAGTTACTAAATTGACGCTCTAAAACACCGTACATACGACGTACTTTTTGTTTTTCACGTAATTGTAGTGAGTACTCAGATTGTTTGCCGCCACGAGCGCCACCATGTTGGCCAGGTGCTTTAGCAGCTTTTTTTGTTTTGACGTCAAATGGTTTAACGCCAGATTTTAATTGCAGGTCTGTCCCTTCGCGGCGAGAGAGTTTGCATTTTGGACCAATATAACGAGCCATGAATGTTTCTCCTTACACGCGACGTTTTTTAGGTGGACGGCAACCGTTGTGCGGGATTGGCGTCACATCGGTAATGCTGTTAATTTTATAACCCACTGCACCTAAAGCACGAACCGCAGATTCACGACCTGGACCAGGACCTTTTACAAGGACGTCCAAGTTTTTCAAACCGTAATCTAAAGCAGCTTTACCAGCAACTTCAGCAGCTACCTGAGCAGCAAACGGAGTTGATTTACGTGATCCACGGAAGCCTTGTCCACCAGAGGTAGCCCAAGCCAGTGCATTACCTTGACGATCGGTAATAGTCACAATGGTGTTATTAAAAGAAGCGTGAATGTGTGCAACACCTTCAGAGACGGTACGAGTGACCTTCTTGCGTGTGCGAGTATCTTTAGCCATCTTTTAGCTTCCAGAAATCTTATTTCTTAATAGGTTTGCGCGGACCTTTACGGGTACGTGCGTTAGTTTTGGTGCGTTGACCACGGACAGGCAAGCTGCGACGATGACGAAGACCGCGGTAGCAGCCTAAATCCATTAAACGTTTAATGTTCATGGAAATTTCGCGACGTAAATCACCTTCGGTAGGAACCTTAGTAACTTCTGCACGAATCGCATCAAGCTGAGCGTCATCTAATTCACGAATTTTAGTTGTTGGTGCAATACCAGCAGCAGCTAAGATAGCTTTTGCAGTGTGGCGACCAATACCAAAAATGTACGTTAGAGAGATAACAGCATGCTTGTTATCCGGAATGTTTACACCGGCAATACGAGCCATTCAATTTTCTCCAAAAAGGCAGTTAAGATAATCAACCGCCCGACAAAATCTTTGAGGGGCGGATAATAACCTAATTAGCCTACTGAAATCAACAGGTCTTGATCAGATTAACCTTGACGCTGCTTATGACGAGGTTCTGCGCTGCAAATTACGCGAATAACCCCATTACGACGGATAACTTTACAGCTACCACAAATTTTCTTTACAGAAGCTTGAACTTTCATAATGAAACCTCTAAGTGCGCTTATCCTTTCGGATGAGCAGTCGTTTTACGCATTAACGATTGATTGTCATATTGATGCGATGTGAGATGAGCTTGGAGCTGAGCCATAAAGTCCATCACCACCACCACTACGATCAGTAAAGACGTACCACCTAAGCTAAATGGAATACCAAATGAGCTTTGTAGAATCATCGGCATTAAACAGATGATTGTGATATAAACCGCGCCAATAAAAGTCAAACGATTCAAAATATGATCTAAATAGCGTGCAGTTTGCTCACCAGGACGAATACCCGGTACATAAGCACCACTACGTTTTAAATTCTCTGACACTTCTTTCGGGCTAAATACTAGCGCAGTATAGAAGTAACAGAAGAAGATAATTAATGCACCAAATAGCACCAAATACATCGGTTGACCCGGCGACAATACGAGTGCCAAATCTTGTAGGCCACGTTTAATCACACCAGCATTTGGATCTGCACTGCCAACCCATTGACCTAAGCTCGCTGGGAACAATAGCAATGAACTCGCAAAAATTGCAGGAATCACACCTGCCATATTAATTTTTAATGGCAAATGCGTTTGCTGAGCGGTAAATACACGACGACCTTGTTGTTTTTGAGCATAGTTTACCGGAATACGACGCTGCGCCTTCTCAATAAACACAATTGCTGCTAACACTGCAACAGAAAGCAATGCAAAGATTGCAAGACCAATTAAACTTGATTGGCCATTATCTACTGAGGTTAAAGATTGCAGAACCAAGTTCGGCAAACCAGCAACGATACCTGCGAAGATAATCATGGAAATACCATTCCCTACTCCACGCTCAGTAATTTGCTCACCTAACCACATCAGGAACATTGTACCTGCAACCAAAGAAGTTACAGCAGGAACGTAAAAAGCAAGTCCACTAGTCAAAGTAATATTTTGACTAATCAGACCTGCACACATCCCAACGGCTTGCACAAGTGCAAGAAACAATGTGCCTTGTCGCGTATATTGATTGATCTTACGCTTACCTTGTTCGCCTTCTTTCTTTAAAGCTTCCAGCGAAGGAACAACCGTAGACATTAACTGCACGATAATCGATGCAGAGATATACGGCATAATCCCAAGAGCAAGAATTGACATACGCTCTAATGCACCACCTGAGAACATGTTAAACAAACCAAGGATCGTACCTTGGTTTGCATTAAACAGATTCTCTAGTGCGGCATTGTTAATGCCCGGTACTGGAATATGTGCTCCCAGTCGAAAAACCAACAACGCCCCGATGAGGAACATCATACGGCGAATAATTTCACGATATTTCACATGAAAAGGTTGGCCTTTCATCATGTTAACATGACCTGTCGAACTAGGAGTCATAGACACTGGGGATTACTCCTCGACTTTACCGCCAGCAGCTTCAACAGCAGCTTTAGCGCCTTTAGTCAATGCAACACCTTGAACAGTGAACGCACGAGTAATTTCACCAGAAAGTACGATACGTGCACGTAACATATCTTTACGTACAACGTTAGCAGCTTTTAAAGTCTCAAGAGACACGATGTCGCCTTCAACTTTAGCAAGTTCTGATAAACGTACTTCAGCAGTTTTCAAAGCCATTTGGCTAGTGAAACCGAATTTAGGTAAACGACGATATAACGCAGTTTGACCACCTTCGAAACCAGGACGTGTACCACCGCTCTTACGTGAGTTTTGACCTTTGACACCACGGCCACCAGTCTTACCAACGCCAGAACCGATACCACGGCCTAAACGAAGGTTGTCACGCTTAGCACCTTCTGCAGGTGCAATTGTATTTAAACGCAGAGTCATGGCTTATTCCTCTACACTAACCATATAGTAAACTTGGTTGATCATACCACGGTTAGAAGGCGTATCTTGCACTTCAACTGTATGACCAATACGACGCAGACCTAAACCTTTAAGGCTAAGCTTGTGATTTTTCAAGCGGTGCGATGAAGATTTAGTCTGGGTAACTTTAATCGTTTTCATGATTGATTACCCTTGAATTTGTGCTACTGATAAACCACGTTTCGCAGCAACTTTCTCAGGAGAAGTCATATCACGCAAACCGTTAAAAGTTGCGTTTACTACGTTAGCAGCGTTAGTAGAACCATAACACTTAGTTAATACGTTACGTACACCTACAGCTTCTAAAACTGCACGCATAGCGCCACCAGCAATTACACCAGTACCTTCAGAAGCAGGTTGCATGTAAACGCGGCTTGCACCGTGACGAGCATTGATAGGGTGCTGAACAGTACCGTCAACAAGGTCAACAGTAATCATGTTGCGACGAGCAGCTTCAAGTGCTTTAGAAATAGCAGCTGGAACTTCACGTGCTTTACCACGACCAAAACCTACGCGACCATTACCATCACCCACAACAGTTAATGCTGTGAAAGAGAAGATACGACCACCCTTAACAACTTTGGCTACACGATCAACGGCAACCAGCTTTTCAACAAGACCTTCGTTTTGTTCAACTTTAGCCATGATTAGAACTCCAAGCCGTTTTCACGAGCAGCATCAGCCAAGGCTTTGATACGACCATGATATTTGAAACCAGAACGGTCAAATGCAACTTTAGTTACACCAGCCGCTTTAGCACGTTCTGCAATTAAAGCACCAACTTTCTGAGCCGATTCAACGTTACCAGTAGTACCAGCACGTAGAGTAACGTCTAAAGTAGAAGCTTGCGCTAATACTTTGCCACCATCTGCAGAGATAACTTGAGCATAGATGTGACGCGGAGTGCGGTTTACACACAAACGAGTCGCACCCAATGCACGGATGTGCAAGCGTGTGCTTTTCGCACGACGCAAACGGGATTGTTTCTTTTCGTTCATAAGAACCTCGCGCCTTATTTCTTCTTAGCTTCTTTACGAAGTACAACTTCGTCAGAATAACGAACACCTTTACCTTTATAAGGCTCTGGCGGACGGTAACCACGGATTTCTGCAGCAACTTGACCTAATTTAGCTTTATCAGCTGATTTAAGTACAATTTCAGTTGCAGTAGGAGTTTCTGCAGTTACACCTTCAGGAAGGTTGTAGTCGATCGGGTGAGAGAAACCAAGGTTAAGGTTAACAATGTTACCTTTAACCGCAGCTTTATAACCAACACCGATAAGCTGTAACTTACGTTCGAAACCTTCGTTAACACCTTTTACAAGGTTGTTAAGCACAGCGCGAGCAGTACCAGCTTGCATCCAAGCATCTTTAGATTCAGCTTTAGGAGCAATAACTAGAGTACCGTCTTCCTGTTTTAGCTCGACCAGCGCATGCAGGTTGAAAGACAATGTACCTTTGCTGCCTTTCACTTCGACCTGCCGGCCGTTCTGAGTAACTGTAACACCGTTAGGTACAGTTACTGGGGCTTTAGCCACACGAGACATGAGGAATCACCTATTAAGAAACAAAAGCAATAACTTCACCACCGATACCTGCAGCACGTGCAGCGCGATCAGTCATGATGCCTTTGCTTGTAGAAACAATTGCAATACCTAAACCTTGCTTAACGCTAGGAAGTGCATCTTTACCGCGATATTGACGTAGACCAGGACGGCTTACGCGTTTCACAGTATCGATAACTGGTTTGCCTTCGAAATATTTTAAAGTAATCGTTAAAGTTGCTTTGCCTTCATTGTCAGCAACAGCTACATCAGCGATATAACCTTCTTGTTGAAGTACGTTAGCAATCGCAACTTTCAACTTTGAGTTTGGCATAGAAACAGTTTGTTTCTTTGCCATTTGTGCGTTACGAACACGTGTTAGCATGTCGGCAACGGTATCTTGCATACTCATTTATAGTGCTCCTTACCAGCTTGCCTTAACAACGCCCGGTACATCACCTTGCATTACTGTTTCACGTAATTTGTTACGGCTTAAACCGAACTTACGGAAGTAACCATGAGGACGACCAGTTAAACCACAACGGTTACGTAGACGTACTGGAGACGCATTACGTGGTAATGCTTGAAATTTCATCATCGCTTCGAAACGTTCTTCGTCTGATGCATTTACGTTTGCGATAATTGCTTTTAATTCAGCACGTTTCGCAGCGTATTTAGCAACAGTAGCTTCGCGTTTCAATTCGCGATTAATCATACCTTTCTTAGCCATATCGACCTCTTATTTGAACGGGAAGCCGAATGCACGCATAAGCGCACGGCCTTCGTCATCGGTGCGAGCAGTCGTAGTGATGGTAATGTCCATACCACGAATACGATCAATCTTATCAAAATCGATTTCAGGGAACATGATTTGTTCCTTAAGACCCATTGAGTAGTTACCACGACCATCGAATGATTTCGCAGAGAAACCACGGAAGTCACGGATACGAGGGATCGCGATAGAGATCAAACGGTCTAAGAATTCGTACATACGTTCGCCGCGTAAAGTAACTTTACAGCCGATCGGCCAACCATCACGGATTTTGAAACCAGCGATAGATTTACGAGCTAAAGTAAGTACTGGTTTTTGACCAGCAATTGCTTGCATATCAGAAAGAGCGCCATCTAACAATTTCTTGTCAGCTGATGCAGCACCAACACCCATGTTGATGGTGATTTTTGTAATGCGAGGAATATCCATCACATTCTTAACGCCCAATGTTTCTTTTAATTGAGCCTTAAGTTCGTCGTTGTAACGCGTTTTAAGTCTGGCCATTGCCTAGTCAACCTATTACTTCGCTACCGCCACTGATTCACCATTAGATTTGAATACGCGAGTTTTCACGCCTTCAATCACTTGGTAACCAACACGGTCAGCCTTTTGGGTTGTAGCATTAAAAATTGCCACGTTAGAGATATGAAGCTCAGCTTCTTGAGTTACGATGCCGCCTTCAGCGCCAGTAGCTCGGTTAGGCTTTTGATGCTTCGTTACCAAGTTAAGGCCTTCAACCTTAACACGGTCATTTGAAACAGACAAAACAGTACCTTGTTTGCCTTTTTCTTTACCTGCGATCACAATTACTTGATCGCCCTTTTTAATCTTAGCCATGAGTGCCTCTTATAGAACTTCAGGAGCCAATGAAATAATTTTCATGAACTGTTCAGTACGAAGTTCACGAGTCACTGGTCCGAAAATACGAGTTGCAATCGGCGCTTTGTTGTTGTTCAAAATAACAGCTGCGTTATCGTCGAAACGAATAACTGAACCATCTGCACGACGGATGCCGAATTTTGTACGTACAACTACAGCATTCATCACGTCACCTTTTTTAACACGTGCGCGTGGAATAGCTTCTTTTACAGTAACTTTAATAATGTCGCCAACAGAAGCATAACGACGATGTGAACCACCAAGTACTTTAATACATTGTACGCGGCGAGCACCACTGTTGTCTGCTACGTCGAGCATACTTTCGGTTTGAATCATTGCCCTACTCCAAAACCGAGCATCACCGGTCGCAATTTCGAAAGGCTCAAAGAGTACTCGAAATTGACCGATGATGCAAGAACGTTTAATTACTCAGCAGCAGCTTCAACAACTTCAACTAAAGTCCAAGACTTAGTTTTAGAAATTGGGCGGCTTTCTTTGATGCTTACTACGTCGCCAACTTTAGCAACATTGTTTTCATCATGAGCGTGTAATTTAGTTGAACGGCGTATTGATTTGCCATACAACGGGTGTTGAACGCGGCGTTCGATAAGAACAACGATAGACTTGTCCATCTTGTCGCTAACTACTTTACCGGTTAACGTGCGAACTGTTTGTTCACTCATTGTCCGTTCCCCTGTTTTTCGGTAAGGAGGGTCTTAATACGAGCAATTGTCTTACGAGTAAGCGCAACTTCGTGCGATTTACCCAATTGACCAGTTGCTTTCGCCATACGAAGACGGAATTGGTTAAGCTGTTGCTCATCAAGCAAAGCTGTCAACTCTTCTACCGACTTTTCACGTAGATCATTAGTTTTCATTACATTACCGTCCGAGTCACGATAGTGGTTTTAAACGGAAGTTTTGCAGCAGCAAGCGTAAACGCTTCGCGAGCAAGTTCTTCGTTAACACCATCAATTTCGTACAAGACTTTACCTGGTTTGATTTGGCAAACCCAGTATTCCACAGAACCTTTACCTTTACCCATACGAACTTCTAATGGTTTTTCAGTAATTGGTTTGTCTGGGAAAACACGGATAAAGATCTTACCACCACGTTTAATACGACGGCTGATTGTACGACGCGCTGCTTCAATTTGACGTGCGGTCATTTGACCACGTTCAACTGATTTAAGTGCAATAGTACCAAAAGATACTGAGCTACCGCGATGTGCTAGACCAGTGTTACGGCCTTTTTGCACTTTACGGAATTTAGTACGTTTAGGTTGTAACATGGATTATTCTCCTTTTTCAGCAGAACGATCATTGCGACGACCACGACGCTCTTGACCTTCACCACGACCACGGCCACGTTTAGCTGGACGTTCTTCAGCTGGAGCTGGGTTCATGACTTGTTTCATGCCGCCCAAGATCTCACCACGGAAGATCCACACTTTAACGCCGATCGTACCGTAAGTAGTCTCAGCACGCATAGTAGCATAGTCGATGTCAGCACGAAGAGTATGAAGAGGTACACGACCTTCACGATACCATTCAGTACGAGCAATCTCAGCACCACCTAGACGGCCTGAAACTTCTACTTTGATACCTTTAGCACCAGCACGCATAGAGTTTTGAACCGCACGCTTCATAGCACGACGGAACATTACACGTTTTTCTAATTGAGAAGCGATTGCTTCAGCAACTAAACGAGCGTCTAAATCTGGGCGATCGATTTCGTTGATACTTACTTGCGCAGGAACACCCATAATGGCTGTTAATTCGCGTTGTAATTTCTCAATGTCTTCGCCTTTTTTACCGATCACGATACCAGGACGTGCAGTGCTAATAGTTACTTTAGCTGCGCCTGTAGGGCGTTCGATAAGAATATTGCTTACCATCGCATTCTTAAGTTTTTTAGTTAAAAACTCACGAACTTGAAGATCTTTTAGCAAATATTCAGCATATTGTTTCGGATTCGCATACCAGTTAGCGTTATGACGTTTCACAACACCTAGGCGGATACCGATTGGATGAACCTTCTGACCCATATCAAACCCCTACCTTAACGGTAATGTGACAAGTACGCTTAGTAATACGATCTGCACGGCCTTTAGCACGTGGCAAAATACGTTTCAGGCTCATGCCTTCATCAACGTAGATCGTAGAAACTTTAAGGTCGTCTACATCTAAACTGTTATTGTGTTCAGCGTTTGCAATCGCAGATTCCAATGCTTTTTTAACTAAAACTGCAGCTTTTTTGTTGCTGAAGTTTAAGATATTTAAAGCATGCGCAACAGATTTGCCGCGAATTAGGTCTGCAACCAAACGTGCTTTTTGTGCCGAGATAGCGGCACCGCGTAATTTAGCAGTTACTTCCATCATAGCACCTATTAACGTTTAGACTTCTTGTCAACACCGTGACCACGATAGGTACGAGTTGGCGCGAATTCACCTAATTTATGACCAACCATATGCTCAGATACGATCACTGGAACATGGTTACGGCCATTGTGTACAGAAATTGTTAGACCAACAAAATCCGGTAAGATCATCGAACGACGCGACCAAGTTTTGATCGGCTTACGGTTATTAGCCGCGATAGCCGCTTCAACCTTAGCGAACAAGTGCGCATCGACGAATGGGCCTTTTTTCAGAGAACGAGGCATTGTCAGATTCCTTTACTTGTTACTTAACGCGACGGTCGCGAATGATCATCTTAGTCGTACGCTTGTTGGTACGTGTTTTGTACCCTTTAGCTTTTTGACCCCATGGACTTACAGGTTGAATACCTTTGTTACGTCCTTCACCACCACCATGTGGATGGTCTACTGGGTTCATCGCCATACCACGTACGGTAGGACGAACGCCACGCCAGCGTGATGCACCTGCTTTACCAAGTGAACGAAGGTTGCTTTCTGAGTTAGAAACTTCACCTAACACAGCACGGCATTCAACGTGTACTTTACGCATTTCGCCTGAACGAAGACGAATGATAGCGTAAGAACCGTCACGACCCAACAATTGAGCAGATGTACCAGCAGAACGTACTAATTGTGCGCCTTTACCGATTTTAAGCTCGATGTTGTGAAGAGTAGAACCGATAGGCATGTTGCGAAGTGGCAAGCAGTTACCTGGACGGATTGGAGCATCGTTACCAGATTGAACTTGATCACCAGCGCGAAGGCCTTTAGGTGCAATAATATAGCGACGTTCACCGTCAGCATATTTCAATAAAGCAATATGAGCTGTACGGTTTGGATCGTATTCAATACGCTCAACTACAGCAGGGATGCTGTCTTTGTTACGTTTGAAGTCTACGATACGGTAGTGCTGTTTATGACCACCACCAACGTGACGAGTTGTAATGTGACCGTTGTTATTACGACCGCCAGTACGTTTTTTAGCTTCAACCAACGGAGCATATGGCGCGCCTTTGTGAAGGTGGTTATGAACCACTTTCTCTACAAAGCGACGTCCTGGAGACGTTGGCTTACATTTTTGAATCGGCATAATTTTCGTCCTTATTCCGCTGCGTTTTCAGCGGTATCGCCCAAGTCAGCCATTTCAACATCTTGGCCAGCTTTCAGGGTGACGTATGCTTTTTTAACATCAGAACGACGTCCTAATGTTTTACCAAAGCGTTTAGTCTTACCTTTAGTGATCGTTGTGTTAACTTTAACAACTTGAACACCAAATAGTTGCTCAACAGCTTTTTTGATCTCAAGTTTGTTTGCATCTAGTGCAACTTTGAACACTTGAACACCAGCAGTTTCGCCTAAAACTTGTGCTTTTTCTGAGAATACAGGTCCTTGTAGGACTTGATAGATACGTTCGTTGTTCATCCGAGTTCTACCTCAATTTTCTTAGCAGCAGCAACAGACATAACAACTTTATCGAACGCGATCAAGCTAACAGGATCGATTGCAGCAGCATCAACCACATCAACGTGTGGAATGTTGCGAGCAGCAAGATACAAGTTCTCATCAACAGCATCTGTAACGATTAATGCACGAGGTGCATTCAAGTCGTTAAGTTTTGCAAGCAATTCTTTAGTTTTTGGAGCTGCAACAGCAATCTCTTCAACTAAAACAAGGCGATCTTGACGAACAAGCTCAGCCAGGATGCATTGCATAGCACCGCGATACATTTTACGGTTTACTTTTTGAGACCAGTCTTGTGGACGAGCAGCAAAAGTTTTACCACCGCCAACCCAGATTGGGCTACGAATAGAACCAGCACGAGCGCGGCCAGTACCTTTTTGACGGAAAGGTTTTTTACCACCGCCAGAAACGTCAGCACGTGATTTTTGCGCTTTAGAACCTTGACGACCACCAGCTAAGTAAGCTGTAACAACTTGGTGTACAAGAGCTTCGTTAAAATCACGACCAAACGCAACTTCAGATAACTCAACAGCAGAGCCGGAAACAGTATTTAAATTCACGTTATTTCCCCTCAGGCCTTGATAGTAGGACGAACAGTAACGTCGCCACCAGTAGCACCAGGAACCGCGCCTTTAACAACTAGAACTGAACGTTCTGCGTCGATAGCAACGATTTCAAGACCCTGTGTAGTTACACGTTCAGCACCTAAATGACCAGGCATTTTTTTGCCTTTGAACACGCGACCAGGAGTCTGGTTTTGACCTGTAGAACCGATAACACGGTGAGATACAGAGTTACCATGTGTAGCGTCTTGAGTACGGAAGTTCCAACGCTTAACACCACCTTGGAAACCTTTACCTTTAGATGTACCAGTAACGTCAACAATTTGACCCACTGTAAACACATCTACACCGATAGTTCCGCCAACTTCACGACCTTCAAGATCAGCTTCTGTAGCGCGAAATTCTTGAACTAGACGACCAGCAGCTACACCAGCTTTCGCAAAGTGACCTTTCTGAGCGTTAGTTACGCGAGATTCGCGACGTTCACCAGTAGTGATTTGAATCGCTTGATAACCATCAGTTTCAAGCGTTTTGATTTGTGTGATGCGGTTAGGATCAACCTCAATCACTGTTACAGGTACAGAAACACCAGCATCTGTAAAGATACGTGTCATACCGCACTTGCGACCGACTAAACCAATAGCCATGTGCATAAACCTCTAAAAAAGCGGCCTAATTAACTTAGAGCGTTAATTAACCAAAAGCCTTAACCCAAAGCGATCTGAACATCAACACCAGCTGCAAGATCTAACTTCATCAATGCATCAACAGTTTTATCTGTAGGCTGAACGATGTCGATCAAACGTTTGTAAGTGCGGATCTCGTATTGGTCACGCGCATCTTTGTTAACGTGTGGTGATGTTAAAACGTTAAAACGTTCGATACGTGTAGGCATCGGGATTGGACCACAAACTTGTGCGCCAGTACGTTTTGCTGTTTCTACGATTTCTTGAGCTGATTGATCAATTAGACGGTGATCAAAAGACTTAAGACGGATACGAATTCTCTGGTTAGACATACCAGTTAACTCCAAGCCAAATATATAAAGAATCACCCTTGACGCATCTCACCCCACTTTTAAAAGAGGCAAGTGTCAAGAGCAGTGAAATATCACTAAGGTCACGATCGATGCCGCGACTGTCACGATGTTAACTACTTTTTCGTAGCTAACCCCCTTCATCAAAGGGTCGCCCATTATAGCTATTGTTTAATGCATAAGCAAATCTCTTTTGCTGTTTTTCTTATATTTTTCATTTTTTATGCAAGATCAATTGCTTAACTTTTAATCAATAGGCATTTTTTCTTAATACATACTCTATTGCTTGGTTTAGTATTTGATTTCCCTCAATAAATTTGTTTTTTGCGCTTTTCCGTAGATCATGTACTGGCTGCACATGTGTTCCTGAAAAAAATGCCACTTCTTCATCATTTTCCAAAAATAAATCGAGTACTTCAGGAGTAATTTCAGGATGAAATTGAAAGCCCAAAACATTTTGTCCGATTTGATACATTTGATTACGACATGCATCATTTTCCGCCAGTAATACTGCTCCTTTGGGAATTTCAAATGTTTCACTATGCCACTGCATGACTTTAAACTCTTCAGGTAGTTTGAAACAGTCATGCGGTACGTTAGCGACCTTACGGATGGTCGTCCAACCCAATTCTTGTTGTGCATTTCGACTCACCGCACCACCCAAAGCATTAGCAATCAATTGCCCACCTAAGCAAAGCCCGATTGCGGGTTTACCGAGGGCTAAATAGCGTCGCAGCCAACGCTTTTCTATTTTTAACCATGGGAAATTTGCCTCATCATTTACGCTCATGGTTCCACCCATAATGATAAGTAAATCGACATCTTCAACATGCGGCAAAGCCTCGAGATCCAAGGTTTGATCGACAGGTAATGCAAAGAATTCTGTGGCCGTAATTTTGGCCTGATGCTGTTTTAAAAATTCATAACAACTGCCGAACCCTTCGCCAGCAATATGCTGAAAATAATGTACTTTTAAATGCGACTTCATGCGCTAAACCTATTGTTGTTGCTCTGATATCGGTTTTGCAAGAATGAAGCCAACTTTGCTTTTCACTTAATTTTCTATACAAAAGCATCGTAAATCCATGCGTTTTAGTCGTATTCTTTTGAACATTCATTATTATTTTGATCATTTCAGAGCGCCACGTGAAAAAGAATCCTCAAACTGAACTCATTCATGCACCAAGAAAGGCACCGCAATACATCAATAGTGTTCAACCTCCCCTGTTTCGTGCATCCACTATAATTTTCGAAAATACAGATGCGCTATTTAATCGCCATTGGACTGATGATTATGACTATAGCTATGGCACACATGGCACACCTACCACCTTTACTCTAGGGGATCAGCTTGCTCAGATTGAAGGTGGTTTGTATCACTTACTCGCACCAAGCGGTTTATCTGCGATTAATTTGGTCAATTCATGTTTCTTAAGTCAGGGGGATGAAGTTTGGGTCGCAGATAATATCTATGGCCCAAATATGGAACATTTACGCAATCTAGAAACCCGCTATGGCATCGTGGTCAAGGTTTATAACCCGATTGATGTCAACTCATTCACACCTTCAGCGCAAGCCAAGCTTATCTGGTTAGAAGCGGCAGGTTCTGTCACTTTAGAGTTTCCAAATTTAGTCGGCTTGGTCAAAAAAGCCCAAGCGCAAAACATCCTCACTGCACTGGACAATACATGGGGCGCAGGACTTGCCTTTAATGCTTTTGATTTTAGTGCTGAGCATCTGGGTGTCGATATCAGTGTGCATGCCTTGACCAAATACCCAAGTGGCGGTGGCGATATTTTAATGGGCTCGGTAATTACACGAGATAAAAAGCTTCATCACAAACTGTTTCGTGCGCATGCCATTCAAGGCATTTGTATCTCTGGTGATGACGCCGCGCAAGTACAACGCAGTCTGGCTTCTATGCGCCTGCGCTATGAACACCAGTCCCAAAGTGCTTTAACTTTATTAAATTGGCTAAAACAGCAGCCAGCCTTTGTACAGGTTTTACATCCTGCTGATGAAGCTTCCGCAGGACATCAGCATTGGAAAGAAATTTGTACAGAACAACACAGTGCCGGCTTGGTCAGCGTGGTATTTAATGAAAAATATAGCTTGCAAGATGTACGCCGCTTTTGCGATGCGCTGAAACTCTTTAAGCTTGGTTTTAGCTGGGGTGGCCCAGTCAGTTTAGTCATGCTATATAACTTAAAAGATATGCGTGTACTCGAACATTCACATATTCAAGCCGGCTTACTGGTTCGCTTTTGTATAGGACTAGAACATCCTGCAGATTTAATACAAGATATAGAAAACGCACTACAACATTTAAATAAACAGCAACTCGAATAAATACAGGAACATCTATGGGTACACCAATTATTATTGGCAAAAAAACACAAGACACCACACAAGATGTGGTGCTTCATTCACAATTTGCAAACCGCCATGGTTTGATTGCTGGGGCCACAGGTACTGGTAAGACGGTGACGTTGAAGGTGTTGGCAGAAAGTTTTTCTCGGCTGGGTGTACCTGTATTTTTAGCCGATGCCAAAGGGGATGTTTCTAGCCTTGCCAAAGCAGGTGAAAGCAATCCTAAGTTTGACGAACGAATTAAAAGTTTAAATATCGAGAGCATTCCTTTTGCTGCCTCCCCTGTGGTGTTTTGGGATTTGTTTGGTGAACAAGGACATTCCATTCGCACCACCATTTCTGAAATTGGTCCACTTCTCCTTGCCCGAATTCTGAATTTAAACGACACGCAAGAAGGCGTGTTATCTGCGGTCTTTCGTATTGCCGATGATCAGGGCTTATTGCTCATCGACTTTAAAGACTTAAAAGCCATGATTAGCTACGTCAGTGAACATGCAGCTGAATTTAAAAATGAATATGGCAATTTATCACCTGCAAGTTTAGGTGCGATACAACGTAATTTGCTCGCATTAGCAGATCAGGGCGGTGACAAGTTCTTTGGTGAGCCTGCACTCAATATCATGGATTTCATTCAAACGGATGCGCAAGGTCGCGGCAACATCAACCTGCTCGCCGCCGACAAGTTAATGAATACCCCTAAGCTCTATGCGACTTTCTTACTTTGGATGCTGTCAGAACTGTTTGAACAATTACCCGAAGTTGGAGATATGGATAAACCCAAACTGGTGTTCTTCTTTGATGAAGCGCATTTATTGTTTGATAATGCCAGCCCTGCTTTACAAGAAAAGATTGAACAAGTGGTTCGTCTAATTCGCTCTAAAGGCGTCGGGATTTACTTTGTAACGCAAAATCCACTTGACCTACCTGAGAGTGTTTTAGGACAACTGGGTAACCGCGTTCAGCATGCGCTACGTGCATTTACCCCGAAAGATCAGAAAGCTGTTAAGACGGCAGCAGATACTTTTCGAGCCAATCCTGCGTTTAAAGTCGATCAAGTGATTACGGAACTGGCTGTAGGTGAAGCACTGATTAGCTGTCTAGATGAACAAGGCACACCTCAAATTGTTGAACGTGCTTGGGTGATGCCACCCTACTCTTCATTTAGCCCAATTGCTGTAGAAGAACGCAAAGCTCTGATGGCAAATAGCGTTGTCGCAGGTGTGTATGACACCGAAGCAGATCGTGAAAGTGCCTATGAACTTTTACAAAATAAAGTGGCGGAGCGCCAACAACAAGCCGTCCAAGCGGAACAAGATAAAATAGAAGCCAAAGAACAAGAAGCGTTGGCCAAACAACAAGCCAAGGAAGCAGATGCACTCGCTAAACAGCAAGCGCGTGAACAAGAACGCCTTACACGCGAACAACAAAAAGAAGCTGAGCGCTCAGCCAAACAACGTGAAAAACTGATTCAAGACACGGTAGGAACTTTTGCAAAAAGTGCAGCACGCAGCTTGGGTGGGTCGACAGGTCAGAAAATTATCCGTGGCCTCTTAGGTTCTATCTTCGGCAAGAAATAATCTAAAAGCCCAATTAAAAAGTACAAATTTATGGAATCTTTTTATATTCCATAATTTTTTTATGGTTTTTACTAAAACATGTATTGCGCGGATGTATTTAAAAATGTATTTTAAATACATCTTATAAATAACAGCCATGAGAGATCAGCTATGACTCCGCAGCAAATTGACCTAGTAAAAGCTACTGTTCCTGTTCTACGTGAAAATGGTGTCGCGCTGACTGGTTACTTCTATAATCGTATGTTGGGCAATAACCCTGACCTCAAAGAAACCTTTAACATGGGACATCAGCGCAGCGGTGCTCAGGCACAAGCCTTGGCGGGTGCTGTATTGGCTTATGCTGAAAATATTGAGGACCCATCTGTACTTTTACCAGTTGTAGAATTAATTGCGCATAAACATGTGAGTCTTAACATTCAAGCGCCAGACTATAATATTGTCGGCGAAAATTTGCTGCACTCGATCAGTGAAGTATTAAGCATTTCAATGGAAGATCCACTGATTGCAGCTTGGGCAGCAGCATATGGACAATTGGCAGACTTGTTTATCAGCACTGAAAAAGCGATTTATGAGCAACATCAGCAAACTAAAGGCAGTTGGTTAGGTTGGCGTAATTTCAAAATCGCGAAAAAAGTGGCTGAAAGTGATGAAATCACCTCATTCTACCTTGAGCCTTCTGATGGTGGTGATTTACCAAAATATGAAGCAGGTCAGTACATCTCTGTACGTGTATTGGTCGATGAGCTGGGTCTAAAACAACCACGTCAATATACACTGTCGACCAGCCCACAAGACAACTACTTACGTATCTCTGTAAAACGTGAAGATCAGAAAGGTGACTTGGTTCCAGGTTGGGTATCAAATACACTGCATGGCTTGGAGATCGGTTCAGAAATCGAAGTGTCTGCACCAACAGGTAATTTCTTCCTGATTGATTCACAAAAACGCAATGTCTTTATCAGTGGTGGTGTAGGTCTAACACCAATGATTGCGATGCTAAATCAGTTGGTGACTTTAGACATGCCACAACCTGTAACATTTATCCATGCCTGCCGTAGCAAACAAGTGCATGCAATGCATAAACACATTCAGGATTTGGAAGCAAAATACCCACGTCTTAGCACCTTTACAGCGTATGAGTTCCCTCATGCTAATGATAAGTTAGGTGAAGATTATGATGCTGCTGGTCGTCTAGACTTAGGCAGCATGGATACTGCACTGTTACCGATCAATGCGGATTATTACCTTTGCGGTCCAATGCCATTTATGGCTGAACAACAGAAAGCTTTAATTGCTCGTGGTATTCCTGCTAGCAATATTCACAGCGAAGCTTTCGGCACTGGTGGTGTAAAACACTAACTAAGCTATTCACCTGAAATACAAAGGGTTAGTTTAGTTATGCTAGACTAGCCCTTATTTATTTCTCTCAGACTCACAGTATTATCATGCAACTCAATAAATTCACCGATTATGCATTACGCATTTTGCTCTATATCGCACGCCCTCGTGATGTGCCTTATAACATTGCTGAAATTGCAGAAGACCTGCATGTTTCGCGTAATCACTTGGTGAAAATTGTGCATTTTATGGCAAAACAAAACTGGTTAATCACCAGCCGCGGCAAAGGTGGCGGTATTCGTCTAAACCCTGAAGCACTTGACGCTCAGCTCGGTCAAATCGTACGGATTTTGCAAGGTAATCACCAGATTGTTGAATGCAATGACCCACCCTGCGTACTGCGCAGTCAGTGTGGTTTAAAAAGCATTTTAGACCAAGCTTTAGAACAGTTTTATCAAAGTCTCGATCAGTACAAACTTGCTGACGTCTTGCAACCAAGCAGCGCATCTAAATTTACAACACAATCTCCAATTCAAATGATCAATCTCTAATTTCACTTTGCCTGCGACAAAATTCGCTTGCCTGCCCGACTTCCTTTATAATGCATGTCGTTAAATCAGTTATTGAAGTTGGGTTATGCATCAGCACAGAGGAAAATCACGAAACAGTAAAGCGGCCAATGCGCCGAAGCAAAAGATTACTTATGAGAAAAAAGTAGACTCTGCGATTACTGAATATGCTGTGCGCTCGCTCAACTGGCTACGCAAAGCTGAGTTCTTAATGAGTGCGCCTAAACTCAACCTCTGCGTTGAAGATACCGGCTATGAAATTGCCTTTGCAGGTCGTTCTAATGCAGGTAAGTCGAGTGCCATTAATGCGCTCACTAATCAAAAACAATTGGCTCGTGCGTCGAAAAAACCGGGTCGTACCCAAATGATCAACTTTTTCAGTCTAGGAAATCCTGATCAGCGTTTGGTCGACTTGCCTGGTTATGGCTATGCCGCTGTACCTGAAGCGATGAAAATCGTGTGGCAAAAAGAGTTAGAAAACTATCTGATACACCGTGAAAGTTTACAAGGTCTTGTGCTGTTGATGGATATCCGTCATCCACTACAACACTTTGACGTCATGATGTTGGAATGGGCACATTCACGTAAATTGTTCGTACATGTACTCCTGACCAAATCAGATAAATTAAACCGTGGCCCAGCCTCTAAAGCACTACAAGAAGTGAAAGCAGCATTGAAAAAAATGAAGCTAAACTTCTCTATCCAATTGTTCTCATCATTGAATAAACAAGGTTTAGAAGAATTAGCGAGTGTCATGGCGGGTCGTCTCAACTTCACTCTAGAACAATCGACAGAGTTTGATCTCGACAGCATCCCTGAAGCATCAGAAGATGATATTGAAATCGATGCAGACGCGGAAGCATTCGATGACTTCCACACTACATCTGAAGACTTACCCCAAACTGAAGGCAAAAATTCAGACCACTAATCGAGTAATTTTAAAGTCAGCACAAGAATGATTGTCTGACAAAAAGTATCTTCTGAAGATAATGAAATGTCCTGTATTGCTAATCACAATGCAGGATTTTTTTTGGATACTGAATACATCAGATGTGCACTCGATCACATAAAAACAAGGATAGGTCATGAAATTACTCTCCCGCTTGAAAAACACAAAACTTGGATCATCAATCGAATATAAAATTAAACCACGTAAAGTGAAATTTGAGTGGCAAGATACCCAAGTTGACTGGGTGCCCAATCAACCTTTTGTCAGCTATTTTATTAATGAAATTAATATGATCTTACCGGCTGGTGAGTTTTGGTTTTGCCGTCTGTATAACAAAGTATTGCCACAAATTAGAGATGAAAAACTAGCCGAGGACGTTAAAGCATTTATCCGCCAAGAAGCTATGCATGCTCAGGCGCATAACTCTGCCAATAAAGAATATCTGTCTCAGCGCAATATCAGTATTCAACGCAACCTTGAAATCATGGATTTTCTCTTTGGCAAACTGCTTGCAGACCAACCTTTAGGGCTCAACGTACCCAAAGCTTTAGATCATCAGTGGGATCTCTTTCGTTTAGGGGTGATTGCAACGGTTGAACACATGACCTGTGTACTAGGCAAATATGCTTTATATAATAAAGAGTGGGAACGCCTCGGTGCCGATCCGAATATGCTCGATCTAGTAAAATGGCATGGCGCAGAAGAAATAGAACATCGTACCGTGGCTTTTGATTTGTATCGTCATCTCGGTGGGGGCTATATTTCTCGCTATTATCAAAGTGTGATCGTGATTGCTGCCGTACTTGGTCTATGGGTCGATGGTGCAGCACATATCATGCAGCAAGACTCGCGCTATGCATCGATTAAACCTGCCGTATATAAACCGTGGATTTGGCGTGAATGGGCGCGTATCGCGCAAAAAGACAATCGCTTATTGCCACATCCACTTTGGTTAGTGTCGCAGCAATTGGGGTATTTAATGCCTTGGTACGATCCTGTACATGAAGCAAAAACTGAAGATGCGATTGCCTATCTCGACAACTCTCCTGCTGCAAAACGCGCCGCACTGAAAGTTGCTTAAACACTACTTTAAAATCTGTATTAAGCAGGGTTCGCCCTGCTTTTTTTGTGCTCACATCCATTACGCTCCATTTTTTTACTGAGCAATCAACACACTCAAGATGGATAGGCTCATAAGTTCGATGTTTAAAGTACAGTTATTCCAAGTTCCCTATTCTCTTTAAAATGTATTTATACTCAGCCTTATCCTAAAATAAAAATACACCGTTCAGGAGCATCTCCATGCACGCTCACATCTCCGTTATTACACTGGCTGTGAAAGATTTACACGCTGCATTCGCGTTTTATCAGGAGGGTTTAGGTCTAAATAGCGCAGGGATTATTGGGACTGAGTTTGAACATGGCGCTGTGGCATTTTTTGATTTACAACACGGTTTAAAGCTCGTACTCTGGCCACAAGATAGCCTGAGTCATGACACCGGAATCAGTACATCAGCGTTTTGTCCAACGCAAATGTCTCTCGGACATAACGTCAACAGTCCTGCAGCCGTCGATCAAATCATGAAACAAGCCCAACGCGCAGGTGCAAAAACAATTAAACCCGCACTGCCCACGTTTTACGGTGGTTATGCAGGCTATTTTCAAGACTTAGATGGGCATCTGTGGGAGATCGTCTACAACCCACATTTTAGTGCTTTATCTATTTAATTCGACAACGCTGGTTCATCTACATCTCGCGTATGACGATCAACCACCACACTAATCATCATATCGCCCTGTACGTTCACCACAGTCCGTACCGTATCCAATAGACGATCGATCGGCAGCAATATCGCAATGGCTTCTGCAGGAAGCCCAACCGATTGTAAAACCATAATCATCGTCACCATTCCAGCACTTGGAATGCCCGGTGCGCCGAGTGACGCAATCATGGCGGTTGCACAGACAATTAACTGCTGACCCAAGGTTAAATCTAAGCCCATCAAGTTAGCAATAAATAATGCCGCAGCAGCTTCATACAGCGCCGTACCATCCATATTCAATTGCGTACCCAATGGAATCACAAAACCTGCTGTTTGAGGACGTACGCCTAAATTTTCCTGCGCACATTTCATCGAGAGTGGCATCGTTGCTGAACTTGAACTGGTTGCAAAAGCAGTGATTAAGGCAGCTCGTGTTCCTCTAAAAAATGTCAGTGGGCTCATTTTCCCAAAAATCCATAGCAGCAGAGGTAACACCACTGCCCCATGGAAAATCGTCGTCCCTGTGACTACGGCAGCAAACTCCGCGAGGCGACTCAACACCGAAATATCTTCTGTAGCAATCAATTTAGCCAATAATGCAAAAATGCCAATCGGTGCAAGCTTCATCACCCAGCCGATGATCATCATCATGATGTCAAAAAATTGCTGACTGAGCTTTCTCACACTTCGAAATTTTTCACCGCCTTTGACCAAGGCCACACCGAGAAATAGTGAAAACACCACAACTGCGAGTACGTTGCCATCACTAAAGGCTTTAAACGGATTGATCAGTGTATTTTGAATAAAATTGGTAAAGAATGAACCTGCTGTGAGGGTGTCAGGGCTCTGATGCTGTTGCATTGCATCTTGGAACATGACGATGTCCACGCCCTGCCCGACTTTAAAAATATGCGCGCATGCTAGACCCAAGATCAGTGCCAAAGTTGTGGTGGTGACGCAGCACGCTAAGGTAATTTTCCACGTTCGACTCAGCTGACCACCCGCTTGTAAATTCGATACCCCCACCACAATCGAACTAAAGATCAACGGAACCAAGATCATTTTCAGCAAACCAATAAAAATACTACTGGCAATCCCCAAGCCATACAGGCTGGCGGATAAAAACTGCGTCTCTGGAAACTGAATTAATAAAAAGCCAAATGCCACACCCAATATTGCGGCAATTAAAATCTGCGTATTTAAGCTCATTGTGCCTTGCATTTATCATCCTTTATTCAGGCACTATGCCATGCGCCCCACTGGGAATCGAGGAATTTTTTGTCACATGTACTGCTGCATTTCTGCAAAGCCCGAATTCAGCTTAATTTAACCTATGCCAAAAGACACTAATGAGATAGATCAAATCTACGAGTAGGCTCATACAGATAAATAAAGGTAATAAAAAACCGAATCTTCTGATTCGGTTTTTTCAGTATTCAGCTTTTACGACTTAACACATCTTGTTCAAAACTTATTGGGTTTCAATTTCGCGTAAACGGATCAAGCCTTCTTGTGTCGTACTACAGACCAGCTCACCGTTTTGCCACATGCGACCAAAATTTAGACCACGTGAACTAGCGCTGACTGTGGCATCCATGTCATAAAGCATCCATTCATCTACACGGAATGGCTTATGGAAATACATGGCATGGTCAATACTGGCACACTGCAAACTTGGTGATAAATAACTTAAACCATGTGGACGTAGTGCAGTCGTCATCAGCGTAAAGTCTGAATAGAATGCTGCAATGGCCTGATGTAAAGAGATGTCATCAACATCGGCAGCAATCGTGTCATGGGTACGAATATAGTGTGCATACGATGGCGCAGCAGGCTGCGGTTGGTACGGGTTTTGTGGATCAATCGGGCGAATTTCTACATGACGGTCGCGCATAAAAGACGTACGGACGTTTTCAGGGACAAACTCTACCATCATCCGTTTTAGCTCAGCTTCAGATTTTAAATCCTCTACAGCTGGATATTCTGGCTCTGCAACTTGGTAGTTCAACCCTTCTTCTTGCTCTGCAAATGACACCATACACATAAAAATAGTTTTACCATGTTGAATCGCACGAACCTGACGACTCACAAAACTGCGTCCATCGCGAATACGATCCACTTCATAAATGATTGGTGCACTGATATCACCGCCAAATAAGAAATAGGCATGTAAAGAATGAGCAGGTCGATCTGTCGTATAAGATGCCGCACGTAGCGCCTGACCTAAAACCTGTCCGCCAAAGACACGTTTCCCGACCAAATTTCGGCTTTGCCCACGAAAAATATTTTCTTCTAATTTTTCAAGGCTGAGTAAATCAACCAACTCTTGTGTTAAGGCATTCATAACAAACCTATCTATCATTCGGGATTAAGCTAACGCAGGCAACATCAACAGATGTTTAAATATGTTTTCCATTTTGCCATAAATCCAGACTAAAACCCTAAAGATTCGCTGACTGATCTGTCACCTTGCTGATGCAATATAACTGCTAAAAATACGTTTTTTAACGATAAAATCTTACAATATCTATGCAATTTGTCAGAAAATGACATACAGTTTTTAAGTACAATTACGCAGAATAGATTCCCCTCAGAATTTCTGTGGTTTGGTCATGAAAAGTAGGAGTTTGTATGTCCAAGAGCGGCTTTGGTCAGATGTATCGAAAGCTTTCGAGTAAACTGCTTGACCTTGTGGTAACACCGCATGTTTTAGGTGAAGTCCCTGTAGAACCTGTAGTGACTGAAACCGATACAGATACCGGCGTAAAGACAACGAAAATTACCTGCTACGTTCTGCAAAATCATTCACGAAGTAATGCTTTAATTGTCGATGGTGAAACCCGTCGTTTAAAGCTACACCCTGCACTCGACCCAATGACTGTGGGTACGCAAACAGAAAAAGCATCTGTGGTGTTTTTACAACATCATGATGAAGACAACTTACTCAATCCACCGCCACATGCCTTTCCACCTCGTTTATTGCGTTTAATTGAGGTTTTGGAAAAAAATCCTGATGCGGATGTTGAGCTCGTTCCTGTAACCGTGCTGTGGGGCCGTGAACCCGACAAAGAAGATTCTTGGTTTAAATTATTATTTACCGATACATGGTCTACACCAAGCAAAGTGAAGCAGTTGGTGAATATTGGTTTGCACGGTCGTCAATCGTACCTCGAATTCCATGAGCCACAGTCTTTGCGTCGTTTGGTTGAATATGCCAAAACTACACATCCAAACTTGTCACCTGCGACTTATATTGTTAGCACACTGAATGATTATTTAGATGCGCAGCGTGAAGTAGTTTTGGGTCCGGATTTATCCGACCGTCGTAATGTAATGCATGGCCTGATCAAATCTACGGATGTGCAAGATGCGATTCGTCGTGAAAGCATTCGCAGTAAAATCAGCATGGTTGAAGCTGAACGTCGTGCGATTGGTTATTTAAATGAAATCGTTTCTGACTATTCTGCATCAACAGTACGTTTTGCTGACTTAGCACTGACTCGCCTATGGACACAGCTTTATGATGGCGTAGAAGTACATAACTTCAGTACCGTTCGTGAACTGGCCAAAGACTACGAGATCATTTACACCCCATGTCATCGTAGCCATATCGACTATTTATTATTGTCATATGTGATCTATAAGCGTGGCTTGATGGTGCCGTACATTGCTGCGGGCGATAACTTGAACATGCCATTTGTAGGACAAATTTTACGTGGTGGCGGTGCGTTCTTTATTCGTCGCTCATTCCGTGGCAATGGTCTCTACACCACTGTATTTAAAGAATACCTCTACAGTATTTTGGCGCGTAATACACCACTTGAATACTTCATCGAAGGGGGTCGTTCACGTACTGGTCGCTTATTACCACCGAAGACTGGCATGCTCGCGATGACTGTCCATGGTCATTTACGTAATCCAGCCAAACCGATCGTGTTCTTACCGACCTATATTGGCTATGAGCGTTTAATGGAAGGTGCGACCTACGTTGGTGAAATGAATGGTAAGCCAAAAGAAGGCGAATCAATCATCGGGATTATGAAAACTCTGCGTAAGATCGAACGTATTTTCGGTAAAGTTCATTTGAACTTTGGTGAGCCAGTTTTCCTTGATGATATGTTGAAACAGCACAATGCAAGCAACATCAAAATCGAGAAAAATGACGATCCAATTCCGCCAGAAGTTTCGGATGCCATTAACAGCTCTGCACACGTGATTTTAGAAAATATTAACCGTGCAGCAGTGGTGAACCCGGTTTCATTGCTTTCACTGATTTTATTGGCGACATCTAAACATACTTTAGATGAAGAGATTTGCATTAAGCAGTTAGATACCTATCGCAATCTTTTAAATGCCTTACCTTACGATGAACGCATGCAAGTGACACCGCTATCGGGTAAAGAAATCATTGCTTATGGCTTGAAACTCAAGCTGATTAAACGTGTTAATCATGTCCTTGGCGATATTATTGCCATTGCTGATAATCAAGCGGTGCTGTTAACCTACTTCCGTAACAACATCCTGCACGCATTTATTTTGCCATCACTCATTGCCGCTTTAGTTGAACATAATGGTTCTATTCGCCGTGGTGATTTGATTAATGTCATTCGTACACTGTATCCGTTCTTAAAAGCTGAGTTATTCCTCAAATGGAATGATGAAGAGCTTAAAGATCAGATCTGTGCGTATGCTGAAGTGCTGATCAAAGCCAAGCTAATTTCTGAAGATGCTGAAGGCAACCTGATCTCCCCTGCGCCTAACTCAGAGCAGCACAATCAGTTAGTGGTCTTGGCTGCACCCGTGATGCAAAGTCTAGAGCGTTACTACATGACTTTGGCTTTAATCACACAACGTGGTTCGGGTAATATCTCGACGCGTCAGGTTGAAGAACTCAGCCACTTGGTTGGTCAACGTCTGTCTGTGTTGTATGAATTTAACTCGCCTGAATTCTTTGATAAAGCCTTATTCCAAAGCTTTATTAAAGTCTTAACACAACAAGGTTATATCAGCACCAATGAAAACAACGCCATTGTGTTTGATGAAAATTTCCAAAATGTTGCGCAATATGCCAACCTCGTTTTGGATGATGTGACACTGCAAATGTTGCAGCACATTACGACCTTTAGTGATGAAGAGTTAAAAGAAGCACTTGATAAAGTTGCTGCGGAACAAGCCAAAAAACGCTTGAAACGTAAGAAGAAATAAACCGTTCTGATTTTTTCGTCATAAAAGCGGAAGAAGATGAGCAAAATCAGGGACAAGTTGTAAAAAACTTGTCTCTTTTTTTTTGGACTATACAAAAGTATTTAATATTTTCTTTTTTTAAATTAAGGTATATACATTCCAAAATTTTGGAGTTCCATTGGCTAGCGGTTTATTGCCTTTAAATTCATCGATATAAATAATATCAAAGTCCGCATCAAACAATTGTTTAAGCTCTTCCTGTTCAAAACCTATAAATTTTTCAGAAAAATTATTTACCCAATCATCATCTTTCCCTAACAGTTGTATGAGTAAGATGCCTTACTCACTTAAGGATTCCTGCATTTTCTTTAAAACACTTCCAAGCGAATCCGTTGAACAAAAAATAAACTGAGTAAAGCAATAATTAAACTAGCTTCAGGAAAGCTATAGTCTTCAAAGGCCTGATTAGAAAATAAAAAAATTCTTATTGTCTTTAAATTTACTTAGACAGATATTTTTAGCGTCAACAGATGGATCAAATGTATATACTTTAAAATGATGTCGGAGTAGAAATGATGATTCATTTCCTGCACCACAACCACAATCCATCGCGATCTTTGGTAAATTCTCAAAATAACTCAAAGCTTTTTCCAGAATCGGTCTATGGGGTAAATTCTGAGTAAGTTCTGCAAATGATTTTGTCATTATTTAATTTTTATCCTTTGAGATCCATCCGAAAATTTGAACAATACATGTTGTAAAAGACCTATCTTATTCATTTATAGAATTTCTTTTAATACTCACCAAGCTGCACTAAATTTTATACGTCACGCCAATTTTACACTGCACATCACAATCAATCGTATACCAACTTAAAATTGCTCTCCATCATTCGCGTTGCATAAATCTTTTTCCCTGTTTCTGCGTCGCTCTCTAAAACCAATTCGGGTAAATGCATAGCTCTTTGCAATTCCAAGATTCGCTCATGCAAAGGTTGAGGTTGGTTATTAGTACAAATATATGATTTTTCAGGATGTTCCACGTGAAGTAGGTGACACAGAAATTTTGCCAAATCATCGATATGTATTCGATTTGACCAATGGATATTGGGATAGCGATGAGTCGTTTCTGCCAGTTTCTGCATTCGTGTTGTCGATGTGCCATAAATCCCAGATGGACGTACAATCACGCATTCGGTAGGAAATGCTTGTGAGTAGCGATGCTCCATTTCGCGTAACAACATCCCCTGCTCATCGATCGGTTGTGGCACAGTGTCATCATCAATGCGCTCCCCCGCATGCTCACCATAGACACGAGTGGACGACACCACGATTAAACATTGTATTGGATGATGTGCTAATGCTTGAACAATTGGCTGTACAGAATCGACATAAGTATGTCGGTAAGCATCCACAGCATTGAATTGAGCATGACGTGCAGGAGCCAAAAGAACATAGACAGCATCAATCGGTTGAACCTGCGATAAATCCAGTTGGTGAATATCTTGGATTAAATGTTCTGCAAAATCATCCTCTTTCGCACTACGACTCACTGTGGTAATTTGGTGACCTTGCTGAAATAATTGTTTAGCAACACGTTGCGATGTTTTACCATAACCGATAAATAGAATATGCATCAAACGACCTATTCTCAGAACTGATCCATTTAGATCATAGAAACCGAAGTTGAGGGGACATGGCTGCCGTCCATCAATTGCAAGGGGTTGGCAATGCCGCCGCTGCTTTACTTGAAAAACTAAATATTTTCACAACAGATGATCTTTTGTTTCATCTGCCACGCGACTATGAAGATCGTAGCACGATCATCCCCATGAACCAATTGACCGTGGGTCGCAGTTATTTACTAGAAGGCACGGTCAAAAGTATCGACTTTCCTCCCGGTAAGCGCAAATCGATGGCCGCCCTACTGGATGACGATTGTGGCAAAGTTACTTTACGTTTTTACCATATTTACAAAGGCATTACTGATCGGGTGAAACCAGGGAATCGTTTACGGATTTTTGGTGAAGTCCGTGTTGGTGCTCGTGGCTTAGAAATGTATCATCCTGAACTACAGGTGATTACTGAACACACACCTTTACCACAAACCCAACTCACTGCGATTTACCCTGCAACCGAAGGCTTAACACAGCCCAAACTGCGTGAATATGTCAAACAAGCACTACAGTTATATAGTGATGACTTACCTGAATTATTGCCGGAAAAATTCACCAATGGCTATGCCCTAAAACAAGCGCTGGACTATATTCATCACCCCCCTGTCGATGCCAATATGTTGCAACTGAGCCACGGTTCTCATCCTGCACAGCAACGTTTAATTTTCGAAGAATTGGTTGCCCATCAGGTCAGTTTGCTCAGCCGCCGTGCTTATATTCAACAAATCGAAGCACCGTCATTCTCTACAAGTAAGAACTTCACCAAACAACTTTTAAGTACACTACCGTTTGAAATGACCGGCGCACAAAAACGCGTGTCCAAAGAAATTGCGGTCGATCTGAAAAAGAACAAACCTATGCTACGACTCGTACAAGGTGATGTAGGTGCAGGTAAAACCCTAGTCGCAGGCGTTGCAGCCTGTCATGCGCTCGAGGAAGGTTGGCAAGTGGCCATGATGGCGCCGACAGAAATTTTGGCCGAACAACATTATCTAAATTTCAAAAAATGGTTTGAGCCTATGGGTCTAACTGTGTCTTGGCTTTCCGGCAAACAAAAAGGGAAAGCTCGAGCTGCTGCAGAACAAAGTATTCAAGATGGTTCAGCCAATTTAGTGGTCGGCACACATGCTTTATTTCAAGACAATGTACAATTTGCCAAATTGGGTTTAGTGATTATTGATGAACAACACCGTTTTGGTGTCGATCAGCGTTTGGCACTTCGGAACAAAGGTCTCAATGGCATGACACCGCATCAACTTGTGATGACGGCAACCCCTATTCCTCGTACCTTGGCCATGTCGGCTTATGGCGATTTAGACACCTCCGTCATTGATGAACTGCCACCCGGTCGTACACCGATTCAAACAGTCACTATTCCACTTGACCGTCGTGAAGAAGTACTACAGCGGATTGCCAGCAATTGTGCTGAAGGTAAACAAGCCTATTGGGTCTGTACCTTAGTGGAACAATCCGAAACCTTAGATGCTCAGGCCGCTGAAGCGACTTTTAATGAAATTAAAGAACGCTTTCCAGACCTCAATATTGGCCTTGTTCACGGCAAAATGAAGGCCGATGAAAAGCAAGCAGTGATGCAGCAATTTAAAAATAATGAATTGCAATTACTGATTGCAACCACCGTCATTGAAGTCGGTGTTGACGTCCCGAACGCCTCAATCATGGTGATTGAAAATGCAGAGCGTTTAGGGCTTTCACAATTGCATCAGCTACGTGGTCGTGTAGGACGTGGTGCCAAAGCCAGTTTCTGTGCCTTGCTGTATAAAAATCCCTTATCGCAAAATGGGCAAGAGCGTTTACGCATCATGCGCGAGACCAATGATGGCTTTATCATTGCTGAAAAAGATTTGGAAATTCGTGGTCCCGGCGAGCTCCTCGGCACTAAACAAACAGGCGATATGGGCTTTCGTGTAGCCAAATTGGAGCGAGATGATCATTTACTCAATCAGGCACACTATGTGGCTCAACAAGTCCTAAATGATTATCCTGCACAGGCTCAAGCGCTTTTAAAACGATGGCTGCCTGAAGCACCCCGTTATGCCTATGTATAATTAGGATGATGGTTCGATCATCCTAATTATACAGATTGGCTTTAACGAATAAGCTTGTCGAACAGGTTTCTGTGGTGTCGTGATTGCACTTCACCACAAACTGTGCAAAATACACAAAAAAGAATGATTAGAATAAAAACATGCTCCAATCTATCCAACACTACATCCAAAAAGGGATGCAGAGCGTTTCCCCTTGCTTGCTCTGTGGTATCGATCGACAACAACATCATTCGCTTTGTACCGATTGTTGGGAACAATTGCCTTGGTTTAAACAAGTAGTTGATCGCCATGAACACAGCATCTCTTGTGCCTTTCACTATGATTTCCCAATAGATCGCATCATCCAAAGCTATAAGTATGAACAACAATTGCACTATCAAAATTTACTGGCACAGAGCCTTTTAAGCATGCGCTTAGCTCGAGTTCAGGCCATTGTTCCCATGCCTATTTCAGTTGAACGCCTCAAGGACCGTGGATACAACCAAATGCTGCTCGTTGCACACATGATGGCAAAGCAATTGCGCATCCCTGTTTGGCAACCAGTGATTCGTCAAGCACAGCACGCTCAAAAAGGTTTAAGTCGGCTAGAACGCCTAGAAAATATCGAACAGCAATTTATTATCGACCCAACTGAAAAACGCCGTTTCCGTAAAGTCCTCATCATTGATGATGTGGTGACCACGGGAAGTTCAATCCATGCATTAAGCAAACTGTTACATCAGCTACATTGCACGCAGGTATATGCCGCATGCATTGCTGCGGCACAGCCTTAGTTTCTAACATCAACCACTAATAAAGAAACTGAGCAAGCTAAGCGGTTTAGCTTTCAGCAAGAGATCGCGCCTGCTGCTTCACCCAAGGAATCACCACCTCACGTGTTAAAGGTGCGAGTTTTGTTTGTGTATCATCTAAGCTGACCCATTGCATCGCTGCAATTTCCGCATCAATTTTCGGTTCACCTTGCAACTGAACTAAATAGACATAACTCACCAGTAGATGATCGGCTTCGTTGGCAGCTGCCGTTTCAAAACGACCAATGAATTGCTCAATCTGCGCAGCGCAGCCTATTTCTTCCTGAATTTCACGCAGCATGGTAATTTCAGGGGCTTCATTGGGTTCTAATTTACCACCCACTTGCATAAAGAATGCCGTGTGCTTTTTACGAACCACTAAGAGTTCATGCTGTTCATTTAAAATAATGGCTGCGGCAACGGTTATGGTTTTCATCAATCTTGTTCCAAATCCGCAATAAAAGCTGTACGTTCAACCATGCCCCATTTCGGCTCTGGCGCAGTGAAATGTTGAAATTTCTCAACAATCGTTTCAATATTATCTTCTGCAATTAAGCCTTCGATAAAACGCGGATGGGTAAAGCCTTTTTCTGCAGTTGTTTTTAGAAAATTCAATAAATCGTCATAAAAACCATCTACATTGAGAAAGGCACATGGCTTTAAATGAATGCCCAATTGAGCCCACGTCCACTGCTCAAAAATTTCCTCTAAAGTCCCTGCTCCACCTGGAATCGCCACAAAACCATCCGAGAGTTCAGACATTTTGGTTTTCCGTTGTTGCATATTTTCTACCACATGCAATTCGGTTAAATCTGGATGTGCCAATTCTTTATCGACCAAGACTTTTGGAATCACCCCAATGACTTGCCCACCTGCACGCAAAGCACTATCTGCCACAACCCCCATCAAACCTGAACGGCCACCACCATAGACTAATGTAATACCTTGGGCCGCTAAATGACGACCGACTTTTTCAGCAACCTGTAAATAGATAGGATTGTTACCAAGGGCGGAACTACAGAAAATTGCGATAGATTTCATTTATAATCACCATCAGATCAGGAGTACTATGCTGGAAAAATCAACTTTAAACAGATTTTTTCATAAATTAAGCATTAGAACAGTGTTTTTCAGCAAATCCTTGTCTAAAATACACCCATTCATTTTTAACTTACTGCGTAAGGGGAAAAGACAACATGCTTGAAGCCTTTTACGCGACAGAGCGCGGTAGCTTAGAAGATGTCACCATCAATGGTGACTTCGATTTACATCAGGATTTAGTCTGGCTCGATCTCATTGCCCCATCCCAGGAAGAACAGCAATGGATTATGGATGCCTATGATCAAAATTTACCTACATTAAAATCATTAGAAGATATTTCGTCGAGTGCACGATTCTACCGTGATGACGACGGTATTTTGCACATCAGCACCTATTTTTTAACGAAAAATAAAAATTTTCAGGTCGATGGCGAACCCGAAGAAAATGCCAGCACCTTAGCTACCGTACAAACGGTTGCCTTTATTTTGCATAAAGAGCGCTTATTCACTTTACGGGGTGAAAAGCTGGTGGCTTTCCGTGCCTTTCGTGCCCGTGCGCGTCGTAATGACTATGAAATTGACTATAAAGATCCAACTTGGATTTTATTGGGTCTTTTAGAAGCCAAACTCGATGAGCTTGCGGATATCTTGGAAGATATCCACAAGGACTTAGAAAAGTATTCCACAGAAGTGCTGAATAACCGTCATCGTGAGATGATTTTAGACTTAGATGACATGATTACCCGACTTGCACATTTAGAAGATATGCTCGGGAAAGCACAGCTGTGTCTGATCGATTTACGTCGTGTTCTCACCTTCCTGTCACGTCCTCGCGCCTTGGGCAGTCATATTTATGATGCCGACATCCGAGAACTCAGTGAAGACGTACGCTCACTTGTTGAGCATGATGCCTTCTTGTTCCAAAAGGTTCGATTCTTACTGGATACCACCTCAGGGTTCATTAACACCGAACAGAATGATACGATTCGTCGATTCTCGATTTTACCAAGTATGCTTGCGCCACCGATGTTAGTGGCTAGCGTCTATGGGATGAACACCGATGTACTGCCCTTCGCACATGGTACAACCAGTTTTATCGTGGTCAGCTTAATCATCGTGGCATTCTTTATTGGCCCATTGATGTACTTCCGCTGGAAGAAATGGATTTAATCCGTTCCTATTGCGTAGACTTGCGAGAACTTCTTATCGCACTGCAATAAAAAAAGCACCTTACGGTGCTTTTTTTATTTAGATCAATTGCAAGTCATGCTCAAGATGACAGGCTTGAATAATCTTCATCATTTTTTCAGGGACTGCTTTAAACTGCAAACCTTGCGCTTTTGGCGTTTGACGTAACCAACGGACCAAAACAGCTAAAGCCAAAGTACTGCCATGCTCAAGCTCAGCAAGATTGACCACTAAGGGAAAAGCTTGCTGTTGTTGAATCAACTTCAAGCCGTCTTGATAATACAATTCGGCATTGTTGTAATCGATTTTGCCTGAAACCATCAATTCTTGTTGATGAAGTTTAATCACACATCACCTATCTTATTTTTTCTTGTCCAATGCTGCGTCAGCATCAGGTTTGAAGTTCGCAATTGCTTTATCAATGTTACCGCCATTACGTTTTACAGTTGCCGCAAACTGATTACGGAATTGTAAGCCTAGGTCGATACCCGAAACGTTGATATTACGGATTTTCCATTGTGAACCTTTATCCGCCAACTGGAAAGAGACTGGAATTTTTTCACCGTTGTTATGGAAATCAATCGTTACAACAGGGTTCTTACTGTTCGACGCTTTATATGGACGCATGCTATACGTTTGGTTACTAAACTTGGCAAAAGCTGAACCATAATTTTCGATCAGCGTTGCACGGAAGTTACGTTCAAACTGCGCACGTTGAGCCGCTGAGCTGTATTGATTCGTTGCATACGTACCCATCACGATACGTGTGAACGCTTGTGAATCGATATACGGGTCTAAGTTTTGACGAACAATCGTTTTCACAGCTGCAGGGTTATTTTGTAGTTTTGCGTGATCTGCTTTTAAACGTGTAATGAGGCCATCAGCCACTTTTTTTACAAATGCAGGTGGTGCTTCGCTTGGAGCAGCAAAAGCTGTACCTGCCATCATAGTTGATAAGATACTTGCTGTAAGCGTATGTTTTAACAATGTGTTCACTTAATTTCTCCTAAAAATTATTCAACAAATGCAGGTTCTTCTGCCGTTGTTGTGTCAGCAGCTTCTGTTTTTTGTTCAGCTTCTGCTGTGCTGTCAGATTTGTTCCCTGCACCACCGGTCACAAATTTAGACACCAAATCTTCGATTTCCATCGTACCTTGGGTATTACCAATTTGGTCACCACGTTTTAAGAAGTTGACACCACCACCCGGTACAATTTTCAAATATTTCTCGCCCAATAAACCATTGGTTGCCACCATAATGTAAGCATCTTCATCGATATTGGTGATGGATTTCATGTTAGCAATCAGTTGCTGTTCCATTTCTTTTTGTTTCGCAGGTGTTGCTGCTTCATAATCTGATGTGTAACGCAGTTCTTCGAGTGCATTCTTTTGCACTTCTTTTAATTGTTCTGCGTTATAAGAGGTTAATGAGCCATCCATAATCAGATGTGCTGTCACTAAGCGCGTCACAGGATCGAGTTTCAACGACTCCACTTGACCGACTTTGACACCGCTTAAGGTGACTTTGGCACGGGGTTTAATCCCGTTTACATTTTCAAATGTCGCGGTCAATTCATAACTGTCTTCGATGTTATTGCCGACCAAACCACTCACACGCATCGCCAAGAAGAAAATAGCGATAGCAAAAAGAATGACAAAAAAACCGACGGCCAGTTCACTCGTACGTGATTTCATTAAATACCTCCGAACATGACCGCAGTCAACACGAAATCTGATCCTAAAACACACAACGAAGAATACACGACTGTACGTGTGGTCGACGTTGCAATACCTTCTGAAGTTGGGACACAGGCATAACCCTGATAGACCGCAATCCATGTACAAATTAATGCAAAAACAAAACTTTTGATGATGGTGCCATTAAAGACGTCTTTAAAGAATTGCACACTGTTCTCGATGCCACTCCAATAAGAGCCTTCATCTGCACCCAGAAAATCAACACCCACCAATTTACCGCCCATGATGCCGACCGCAGCGAAAATCACCGACAACATTGGCAAGCTAAAAATACCAGCCCAAAGTCGAGGCGAGATCACTCGTTTTAATGGATCGACCCCGATCATTTCCATACTCGACAACTGCTCAGTGGCTTTCATCAAACCAATTTCAGCCGTCAAAGCAGAACCTGCACGACCTGCAAAGAGTAAAGCCGCAACCACAGGTGCAAGTTCACGCAGTAAAGTCAGTGCAACGGCTGTGCCGAGCATCGCTTCACTACCAAAGGTCGACAGAATGCTATACATCTGCAAACCCAGTACCGAGCCAATAAATAAGCCAGATACCACAATAATCAGTAATGAAAGCACACCAACACGGTACATCTGATAAATAAACAATTTCACGCCAAGTAAAGTCGGCATGGAAAAAAGAATCTGCAGCAACATAATGGTTGCTACGCCGATTCCTCGAACACGTTCAATGACGCGTCTACCTAATGCGGCAATAGCATTCATGAACGAACCTCATGATTTAAATAGGGCTGATGACTGAATTGATAATCGACCGGACCTTCTACCGAACCCGTCAAGAACTGCTTCACAAAAGGCGAAGCATGTGCTTTTAACTGCTCAGGTGTTCCCTCGCCCTGCACTTTCCCTTCAGCCACCACATAGATGTAATCTGCAATTGATAAGGTTTCAGCTACATCATGCGAGACAATAATGGTGGTTAAATCTAAAGCTTCACGTAGCGAACGAATCAAGCGGGTTAAAACCCCCATCACAATCGGGTCCTGCCCTGCAAAGGGTTCGTCATACATGATCAGCTCAGGATCGAGTGCAATTGCACGGGCCAAAGCCACACGACGATTCATACCACCTGAAAGTTCAGAGGGCATCATTTTTTCTGCACCACGTAAACCAACAGACTCTAATTTCAACGCAACAATTTCAGCGATCAAATGCTCTGGCAACTTGGTATGCGCACGAATTGGAAAGGCTACGTTTTCATATACCGACATATCGGTAAATAATGCGCCGCTCTGAAACAGCATCCCCATACGCGCACGCGCAGCGAAGAGTTCCTGACGTGACATCTGTGCAATGTCCTGCCCATCAAGCAACACTTCTCCATTATCGGGAGTCAATTGACCACCAATTAAACGGAGTAAAGTCGTTTTACCTGTACCAGATGGACCCATAATTGCAGTGATCTGACCACGACGAATTTTTAAACTGACATTGTCATAAATGACGCGCTCTCCTCGCTTAAAACTCAGGTTTTTCACTTCGATCAGTGCCTGAGTCTGAGAAGACGTTTGATTATTCATAGCTGAGGATTTTCCTGCATTTTTTTCAGCATGCATACTATAAAGGATTGAAGTTTAAAATGTTACCATTGCATGAGCGCATATCCCTGCATTCCATCAGGTAAATTGTTTTTTATTATTAATGCGATTTTATAGAGGCTGCTTTCAACCCAATAGAAGAATTTAGTTAAAATAATTGTATATATAGTAAACGATATTACACAATAAGAGTGTCAAACCGATATAAGGCATAAGTACCTCGATCATCACTGTACGCATATTTGCCAACGCGTTTCCGTTCATATTAATTATCATTAAACACATAAAGTTTGATCAAGTATACATTTTTCTGATTAAAAAGCTAATTTAAATCCATAAAAAAAACCGGTGTTTCCACCGGTTTTTTCGATATTTCTTTCGAAATTCAATTAGTCATTGAATTTACGACGTGGACGATCTTCACCGAAAGTGCGTTCGCCACGTGGTTTATCATCACCGAAACGTTTTGGACGGTCATCGCCGAAACGTTTTGGACGGTCATCGCCGAAACGTTTTGGACGATCTTCACCAAATGAACGTTGAGGACGGTCACCGTTGAATTCACGACGTGGACGATCTTCACCAAATGAACGTTTTGGACGATCGCCATAACCTTCACGAGCTGGTTTGTAATCTACACGGTTACCACGGTTGTCATCGTTAGAACGACGGTCAAAACCACCTTCACGACGTGGACGATCGCTGTTAAATTCGCGACGTGGACGATCTTCAAAACCGCCTTCACGACGTGGACGATCGTTGTTAAATTCGCGACGTGGACGATCTTCGAAACCGCCTTCACGACGCGGACGATCGTTGTTAAATTCGCGACGTGGACGATCTTCGAAACCGCCTTCACGACGTGGACGATCATTGTTGTATTCGCGACGTGGACGATCTTCGCCACCAAATGATGGACGCTCACCACGAGGTTTATCATCATAGCTACGACGTGGACGATCATCACCGCCTTCACGACGTTTGAAGTTTGATTCACCTTCAAAACGGCGACCGCCACCGAAACCACCTCGACCACCTCGACCGCCATCACGACGACCACGACCGCCATCACGGCTACCGCGTGCAGGAGGTGGAGATGGCTCAAGACCTTCAATTTCAGATACATTTAAACGTGCATCTAAGAAGTCTTCTAAAGCACGGATTTTACCGCGTTCACGGTAAGTCGCTAAAGTAATCGCGTTACCAGTACGACCCGCACGACCTGTACGACCGATACGGTGTACATAGTCTTCGTTCTTCATTGGAAGACCGAAGTTAATTACGTGAGAAATTGTTGGTACGTCTAGACCACGTGCAGCAACGTCAGTCGCAACTAAGATTTTTGCACGGCCTTCACGAATGCTACGTAAACGACGGTTACGCACAGTTTGTGGCATAGCACCGTGAAGTGCTACAACAGAGTGACCTGCTTCAGCAAGTTCTTCAGCCAACATATCTGTATCTTCTTGAGTAGATGCGAATACAACCGCTTGATCTACAGACTCATCAGATAACCAGTGAGTAAGAAGTTTTTTCTTGTGTTCGAAACCGTCAGTCCAGTGAAGTGTCTGAGTAATATCAGTATTTGTAGAGTGACCAGTTTCAATCGCAATACGCTGTGGATCATTCATCATGCGTTCTGCAAGTGTAATGATACGCGGCGCAAATGTTGCAGAGAACATTAATGTTTGTTTACGGTTAGCAGCCAAGTCGCTGATCGCTTCTAGGTCTTCAGAGAAACCTAAGTCAAGCATACGGTCAGCTTCGTCAACGATTAACGCATCAACGTTGTCTAATTTAATTTGACGACGGTTAACAAGGTCAAGTAAACGACCTGGAGTCGCTACGACAACTTGTGCACCTTTAAGCTGTTGGATTTGTTTACCGAAAGGCATACCACCCATGATTGCAGCAATACGAACACCTTTCATGTGGCGTACTAAAGCAATTGCGTCTTGGCTTACCTGTTGAGCCAATTCACGAGTAGGACAAAGTACAAGAATAGAAGGTGCAGTAACCGCTTTCATGCGATCTTTGAAAGACATCAATGTGTCTTGACCAGCTAATGCATTCACAGTTGGGAGTAAGAATGCAGCAGTTTTACCAGAACCTGTTTGGCTTGATACAAGAAGGTCTTTACCATCCAATGCAGCTGGAATTGATTGTTCTTGCACTGGAGTCGGAGTTGTAAAACCTAGACCTTGTAATGCTAGTTGTAAAGATTCATGTAAAGGAAAATCAGCAAAAGTTTTGCTCATAGAGTATTTCACCCCAAAAGTGGGTGCTCCATTAAAAATATAAATTCAGATGGACATCGGCAAAAAGCGGCACAGCAAAAGACGCTGAAAATATAGAATCAGCGGCGATCCGAGAACGACGATGCGTATAACGCACACATGATTACAGCCGCAACCTGAAGGAATCGCTTAGCGATTGGGTGGGGCGCGAAATATCGTCCTCTCTTTGGACCGGAACGCGCATACACAATGATAGAAGAGAATGTTCAGGTAATGAACGAAATTTAGTGCGTGCGGGGATTATAGCAGAAAGTTTTTAAATGTCACCTGTTTTAGTCAACTTCAGAATATTTTTTGTAAGAAGCTTTAAGTTATAGGTGTTTAAGCCATTATTTTTGACCGATTAGACAAAAATAAAGCCCTCATAAAGAGGGCTTTATTTCATTATTCTGTCAATAAACTCGAACTAAGCGTTCTATTATTTAGCAGCTTCGCCCCAAGCTGGAACTACAGCTTGCATAAGCGGTTTAAGCATTTTCATAGAACATGCAAGTACTTGACCATTGTCCATTGAGTCGTTACCACCACGAGCATCAACCACAGTACCACCCGCTTCTTTCACAATAAGTTCGCCTGCAGCGATGTCCCAAGGTTTCAAACCAAGTTCGAAATAACCATCGAAACGACCGGCAGCAACATATGCTAGATCAAGAGCAGCAGAACCTGAACGACGGTATTGAGCACCGGCTTCAGTCACATTTAACAATGAGTTGAAATGGTTTTTCGCATAAGAAACCACTTCGCCATTACGAATTTTACGATACGCATGACCCACTGAAAGGAAAGTGTTTTCTAAGCTGTCTTTTACATTTACACGAATACGGCGTTGGTTCATCATCGCACCGCGACCACGGCTTGCAGAGAACAACTCATCTTTCACAGGGTCATAAATAACACCGTGTTGAGTTACACCTTTATGTTGAACTGCAATAGAGATACAGAAATGTGGAACACCATTGACAAAGTTTAATGTGCCATCAAGTGGGTCGATGATCCAACACCAATCAGCGTCGTGACCTTTGCCTTCTTGAAGACCAAACTCTTCGCCTAGGAAACTGTGATTTTTATAGCTTTTACGTAGGGTATCGATAGTCAATTGTTCCAAATAACGGTCTACACGCGTTACTGGACCATCAATTCCTTTTTCTTCGACTTGTAGATCGAGTTTATGACGATTTTGATGCGCTTTTAAAAGCTCTTGACCAACTAATTGAGCCGCACGCGCAGCCATAACCACCATAGGTTCCATTGAACACCCACTACAAATTTGAAGATACTGATAAAGAATAATGCATAAAAGCCCTTATATCTTATCAAATATAAGGGCTTTTAGGGAAAAAATGTTTCTAAAAATTAGAAATTCAACAAACCACTGTTTGCTTATGTTTTAGCCAGCTCTGTGTCACTGAAGCGCCAATGCCTTCAGCATCCAGTCCAGCCTGATGCAACATTTGAGCATGTGTTGCTTGATGCATGAACTCGTCAGCCAAACCTAAATTCAGCACAGGCTTAACCACGCCTGCTTGGGCTAAATATTCATTTACTGCACTGCCCGCACCCGCCATGACTGCATGCTCTTCAACTGTCACAAATAGTTGCGTACTTGCTGCGATTTGATCGATCAACTGTGTATCTAATGGCTTCACGAAGCGCATATTAATCACACGTACAGCCACATCTAGCTTTGTCGCTAAAGCCTGCCCTGCCTCTAGTGCCGCTTGAACACGACTACCAAAAGCCAGTATAGAAATGGTGTCATCTTGCTGATCATTGAAGTTTGCAACAATTTCACCACGGCCAATTTCAAGCTCAATCATCTCTTGCTGAATCTCAACACCCAGTCCATTACCACGTGGGTAACGTACCGCCGCTGGGCCTTTATACAAATAAGCCGTATGCAACATTTGACGACATTCATTTTCGTCTTTCGGCGCCATGATCACCATGTTTGGCACGGTACGCATAAAGGCATAATCATATGCACCGGCATGCGTTGGACCATCTTCACCAACCAAACCTGCACGGTCGATACCAAATGTCACATCAAGATTTTGCAAAGCGACGTCATGAATCAGCTGGTCATAACCACGTTGTAAGAAGGTTGAATAGATTGCAACAACCGGTTTTACCCCTTCACAGGCCATACCCGCAGCCAAAGTCACCGCATGTTGTTCTGCAATGGCAACATCAAAGAAACGCTCAGGGAACTGCTTGGCAAATTGCACCATGCCTGAGCCTTCACACATCGCAGGAGTAATCGCCAATAAACGATCATCCTGTGCAGCTTCATCACATAACCACTGACCAAAAACATCTGAATATTTCGGTGCAGTTGCCACTGCAGCAGGTGCATTCACTTTACTGATGGCATGGTATTTGATTTGATCTGCTTCGGCAGGTGCAAAGCCTTTACCTTTTTTGGTATAGACATGCACTAAACGTGGGCCTCTGCGTTTTTTTAAGGCTTCAAACACATGTGTCAATTGTTCAACATCGTGCCCATCAAAAGGACCAAAGTAGTCAAAGCCAATGGCTTTAAATAGGTTGTCTGCAGCATCGGTCGCAGCACAATGTAGGCGTGAGTTATACGCCCATTCAGGATGAGGTTGAATATAGGCTTCGCCATTTTCAGAAATATTCACCGATTGACCACTTTCCCAAATCGCAGCCAAATGCTTAGCAAAACCACCAGTACTGCATGAGATCGACATATCGTTGTCGTTCAATACCACCATGAGGTCAGCATTGTGTGCCACCGCATCGTTCATGGCTTCAAAAGCCATGCCCGCTGTCATCGCGCCATCACCCACGATTGCAACCACATGACAGGGATCTTGCTTGAAGCGACGTGCCAATGACATCCCAAGACCAGCAGAAATCGCTGTTGATGAATGGCCTACACCAAAGGTGTCAAATTCAGATTCTTCACGGGCAGGAAACGCAGCCAAACCATCTTTGGCACGAATCGTCACTAATTGTTCACGACGACCAGTTAAGGCTTTATGCGGATAGGCTTGATGACCCACATCCCAAATCAGACGATCACGTGGCGTTTCAAAACAATAATGTAATGCCACGGTTAATTCGATCACCCCAAGATTGGCACCAAAATGCCCACCACTTTGTCCGGCCGCATACAAAATAAATTGACGTAACTCATCCGCCACTTGCTCTAATTGGCTGCGCTCGAGTAAACGAAGTTGTTGAGGATGGTTAATCGTATCCAGCAACGGTGTTACAGGGCGTTGAAATGGTATTTCTTTATACAGCATAATGTGGCAAAGCCTTCTAAAGCCTGGCAAATTCCTAAGCTCGGTCTAAATGGGTAACTCGATCATATCGTCGAATTGTATCACCTTACAATCAGCCAAACTTGTAGCGATGTAATTTTTAGCAATGATCTCGTTGGGGAGATTTTGAATGAGTCAGATTATCCTGAATAATCTTCCTATTTATCAACTATTATCGTTCGCTTTATACAAAAAAGAAAATGTTCTGCATAAATTCGTCGTTGCAATTCTACCAATGTCCAAGCATTACGCTATACTTTAGCCAATTTATAATCGAATAAACGGGTTAAGCAGTGCCTATAGAATTTGTCGCAACGTCAAGATTACCGACCGCTTTTGGTGAATTCAATATTACGGTTTTTCAGGATCCTGAAACCGGTGAAGAACATGTCGCACTCTCTAAAGGACTAGAACAAGCTCCCACTGAACCTGTTTTAGTACGTATCCACTCCGAATGCCTGACTGGTGATGCCTTTGCTTCACTCAAATGTGACTGCGGCCCACAACTTCAAGCCACCCAAAAATTAATTAATGAAGCGGGTCAAGGGGTGATTTTATATTTACGCCAAGAAGGTCGCGGTATTGGTTTAACCAATAAAATCCGTGCCTATGCCCTACAAGACCAAGGTCATGACACAGTGGATGCCAATTTATTATTGGATCTTCCTGCCGATGCACGTCGTTATGATATGTGTCCTATCATATTGAATCATCTCAACATTACTGCAGTGCGTCTCATTACCAATAACCCGTTAAAAATTGAAGCGCTACAAGAACAAGGCGTGAATGTCGTTGATCGTGTTCCGCTGACTGTGGGTCTAAATCCATTCAACGAACAATATTTAAAAACCAAACATGATCGTATGTCGCATATGTATCAAAAGGATGATTTTTAAAAATCCTTTAAATTCTCCATAAATTAATCCCTCCAAACCTCTCTTTACAAAAGGGAGGCTTCCCCCTCTTTATTAAAGAGGAGTTAGGGAAAATTCAAATCGTCATCGAAAAAATACGATTTTCAGGAACACGACGTTTTAATCGTAAATCAAACGCCATGCAGATATTGCGAACAAAAGGCTTGCCTGCATCACTCACCTGAATGTACTGATCAAAAATTTCGAGCAAGCCATCTTCTTGCATTTCAGCCAATTGCGCTAATACTTCATCAAGCTCAGGAAATTGCATTTCTGGACCTGCCCAAGAAGTTTGGAAGGTACACATCAAATTGAGAATATGCTTACGGATGATTAAGTCCTCATTTGTCAGCACATGCCCCCGATAGACTGGAATTTCATTCGCTTCTAAACGTGCATAATAGTCTTCAATTTTCTTTTCATTTTGCGCAAAGCTGTACCAACTATCACTGATCGAGGATAAGCCGAGTCCAATCATTACTTGGGTTTTCGATGCGGTATAGCCCATAAAATTACGGTGCAAACTGCCCTGCTGAAAAGCTTGATACATTGGATCTTGGGTTAATGCAAAATGATCCATCCCAATTTCATGATAGCCCTGCGCTAGTAGCTGTTTTTTACCTTCTTCATAGCATTGACGCTTTAAATCATCTTTCGGGACATCGGCATCTTTAAACCCACGCTGACCATTGCCCTTAATCCACGGCACATGTGCATAGCTATAAAAGGCTAGACGATCTGGCATCAAACGATTGGTCTGTTCAATGGTATGCAACACATCGTTTAAATCCTGAAATGGCAGACCAAAAACCAAGTCATGCGAAATAGAGGTATAGCCAATATCACGTGCCCACTGTGTTACTTGTTCAACATGTGCAAAGGGTTGAATACGGTGGATGGCTTTTTGCACCTTTTCATTATAATCCTGCACTCCATAGCTCACGCGCCGAAATCCAACATCGTACAAGGCTTGTAAATGCTCACGTGTGGTATTGTTCGGATGGCCTTCAAAGCTAAATTCATGGGTATCGGCAATATCCGCCTGCGCTAGAATGCCTTGAATCAACTGGGTGAGATGCTCAGGAGAAAAGAAAGTAGGTGTTCCCCCGCCCAAATGAATTTCTTTAATTATTGGCCGATCGACCAAGAGCTGACAATATAAGTTCCATTCTTTCAGCACAGCCTGAATATAAGGCAGCTCCATCTCATGTTTTTTCGTGACTTTTTTATGGCAGCCACAAAACGTACATAAGCTTTCACAAAATGGCAGATGGATGTACAGACTGATGCCTTCGCTGTGATTAGTCTCATCAAATGATCGCTTCAAGCCCTGTTTCCACTGTTGCAATGAAAACTCAGCTTCCTCCCAATACGGCACGGTTGGATAACTGGTATAGCGTGGACCCGGTACATTATATTTTTGAATTAAAGAACTCGCCTGCTGAGACATCGATGCACCATTTCAATCAATGAGATTCAATTTAAATCTACCTGATGATTATTGTGCTGAGCTTCAGAAGTGAATTCAACCTAGCAAATTTGTCGGAATAGCCCCAATTTCAGCCGGAGCAATTGCTGCTAACTTTGCATGATCTTTTGGTTTAATCACTAGATATCTAGATTTAAAGCAAAGATCCGATGCTGAGTATCGGGAAAAATGCCTTAAGTTTTCACGTAATTTATGCTTTGATGACACTTATCTTTAAATTATTTTAATAAAGGTCACCATGCAGAATCCAACTTCAGCCGATATTCAACGTGTAGATGAATTCCTTCGCGATTTACAGGCACGAATTTGTGCCGCATTGGAACAGCAAGAACGTGCTGGTGGCGGAAGTGCCGACTTTGCTATCGATGACTGGGAGCGCCCTGAAGGTGGTGGTGGTCGCTCACGTGTTCTACAAAATGGAACGGTGATTGAAAAAGGTGGTGTGATGTTCTCGCACATCAACATTTCAAAATTACCAGCCTCAGCGACTGAACGCCATCCCGCTATTGCAGGTGCAAAAGCGCAAGCCATGGGCGTGTCACTGGTGATTCACCCGAAAAACCCCAACGTCCCGACCTCACATGCCAATGTGCGTTTATTTGTTGCCGAAAAAGAAGGCCAAGATCCGATTTGGTGGTTTGGCGGTGGTTTTGACCTCACTCCATTTTATCCAAATGATGAAGATGTCTTATCTTGGCATCAAACTGCCCATGATCTTTGTGCCCCATTTAGCGATACACTCTATGATGAACATAAGAAATGGTGTGATGACTATTTCTATCTCAAACACCGTGATGAACAACGTGGTGTGGGTGGTTTATTCTTTGATGATCTCAACCAATGGGACTTTGAAACCTGTTTCAAATATATGCAGGCCGTGGGTAATGGTTATTTAGAGGCGATTTTACCGATCTTCCAAAGAAACCAAGACAAAGCCTATACCGAAGCACAACGAGACTTCCAACTATACCGTCGTGGTCGTTACGTTGAATATAACCTTGTCTATGACCGCGGCACCTTATTTGGCTTGCAAACTGGTGGACGTATTGAGTCGATTTTAGTGAGTATGCCACCTTTGGCGGGCTGGTCGTATCGTCCTGAATGGGAAGAACATTCTGCCGAGAAAAAGCTCACCGACTTTTATTTAAAACCGCAAGATTGGCTTAATACGCTGAAATAAACTGATAAACATGTATTCACCCCCTGTCCGTCAGGGGCTTTTTATTGCCTGATGATTAGAGTATTCATTTGTATGTAATATCTTGATGCATAAATAAATTTTTTAAGCATTTACTTTGTAATCAGATTGCTCAACAATGACACATCTTTTAAACAGCTTTAAGCTATGTCATTGCACAATGTGTCAATAAACTTATGGCTGTAATTTTCTTGTACGGAGTACAACGCACATGACACATCAAACACTCAATAAAAAAGCAGTCAGTCTTACTGCATTGGTGTTTTGGAGCTTTGCTGTTGTGCTGATTAGCGCTATCAGTACCAATATTTTTTCCGAAACGTCTTTGAATGATAATTTGGCTATTGGCTTCATGGTGGTTGCCTTGATTGGTTTAGTCATCAGTGCAGCGAGCATCTTGATTCAAAGCGTCCTAGATATTTGTAATCCTTAATTTTCCGCCTTTATTTCACGATTTTAAGACTGCCCGAACTTTAGCCATCCTCGGTTTTGGCGTATATTGTCTGCTCTTTCACATCTACATGGACGCTGTGCAATGAGCAAACAATTTGCCGTGATTGGCAACCCGATTGAACAATCACGCTCACCTGAACTTCATCATGCCTTCGCTGAAAAAACAGGCCTCGACATTCAGTACAGCAAACGACTTGCGCCACTCGATGGTTTTCAGCACAGTGTCGAATCCTTCTTTGCCGAAGGTGGCATCGGTATGAATGTCACTGTTCCGTTTAAAGAACAAGCCTATGCACAATGTGCCGTCCTTACTGAACGTGCCAAAATTGCAGGTGCGGTCAATACACTTTGGATGCAAGATGGTCAATTACACGGTGATAATACTGATGGTCAAGGCTTGGTGAATGCCATTCATGCCTTAGATTGGAATTTAGAACAGAGCGATATATTGATCATTGGTGCAGGTGGTGCAACACGTGGCGTGATTTATCCGCTGGTACAAGCTGGGGCCAAAAAAATCGTCATTGCCAACCGTACTTTAGCGCGTGCTGAACAATTGGTCGCTGACTTAAAAACTGCTGTCCCCAATGCCGAACTTGTAGCCATTGCCCTCGCCGACTTAGCAGGTCAATTTGATCTGGTGATTAACGCAACATCGGCCAGTTTAACGGGTGATCCGCTAATTTTGCCTGAAGCTTTACAATTCACCCACGCCTATGAAATGGCCTATGGCAAACCGTCGACATTTTTGGATCAAGCCAAAGCACGCCATGTTCCAACCTCAGAAGGTTTTGGCATGTTGGTTGGTCAAGCGATCGAATCTTTTTCCATTTGGAATGGCGTCAAACCTGATCTAAAAGACTTTCTATAATTCAAAATGATTTGCTCAATTTACTTTCAGAGCAGTCGAAACACCTAAAAAAAGAACCTCGATTGAGGTTCTTTTTTTATCCAACTTAGTTCTTGTGTTTTTGAATGGCCTTATAGGTTTCATAATAAGCCGATTGGCTGAACAACTCTTCGTGTTCTGCTGTTAGGCCTTGTAATGACGCTTCTGATAATTTTCCTTTGATATCATCAGCAAAGGCTTGCGCATAGATTTTTGATGCTTTCACCAAATGTGCTTTTTCAGTTCCTTCCAGTTCATAACTGGCTAAAAAGTTTTGTTGATATAAATGTGCAAAAATCGCCTGATCAGTCTTATAGGTTTTTTGCAATTGTTTCCACTCAACCTGAGCTTTGTACTCACCAATCCCCGACTGTACATAATGATTGACCGAAGAACCTAAGTCATCAAAGTCTTGATAGCGATGCAAAGCATGCTTATCACGTAATTGATTTAAACGCTTCAGCGCATTGCCTGTTGGTTCTTTTAAGCCATCAACAAATCGATATGCATAAACTTCTGCAATTTCATTCAAATCATTGGCTGAGTAATAACGCACATACTGAGCGCGATAATTAGCAAATGCCACGACAAATGCCGCTTGATAGGCTTTCACTTCAGATTGATGGCGCTTATAACTTTGCAAAGCTACAATACTTAGATATTCAGGAAGTTCGATTTCTTCATTTGCAGCACGGACATCATCGACCGATGCAGTTTCTGCTTCAACAAGCAGAGGATCATTTCCCGTGATTGGTGCAAGCAGGCCTTTCAACATATTTTCAAAGAGTGAATCTTTACTGACTTCCTCAATGGATTTTGCCTGTTTCATGGCTTGACGATCAATTTTAGTCGCATTGCCATAATTCAAGATTTGGTTGCTACTTTTCAGCTTTAATTGACCAAGACGTGGCTCATTAAAGGCCAATTGATAGTCCATTACTTGGACGCGGCCTTTGTGATCTAAGCCTACATCCATCACGACATTCGAAGATGCTTTATCCTGTGCATTCAGCACCTGCGCAATTTCAGCTTGATGCTTTTGCCATAATTGCTGGAATTGTTTTACATCGACAAGTTGTTCACTTTGATATTGCTGGAATACTGGTTTTAACTGCTCAACAGCGTCCGCAATCTCAGAATCTGTATTGGATGCGTCCGCAGCAGAGGCCGATGGTACAGAATCTTCTTGCAGTGGTATCACCCGAACATCTTGATAATCCTGACACAATGTGATTTTACCAATCGGCACCTGTTTGGTGTTTATCAAGGCCTGACAGACTTCCTCAGATAAGTTCGCTGTTTCATCATCTTCCTCAGAAGCCGCATTAGCTTCGATTACTTCAGTATCTGTACTATAGGCTTCTTCATCATCACCCGCGGTCGCCTCCGCATATGCACTTGCAGTATCGATCGCGTATTCAGCAGATTCAGCGGCAGAAGACGTTTGTTCTTCTTGCGTTTCGTGTTGGTGATACATCAGGCCATGCATTTTCGCATTGAGCAGCTCATTCACACGTTCTACAGATGCATAAGCCGCATCATAGTCTTCATCCTCAGCTGCTGCCGCTACTGCAGTCCCTCCCGCCGCTTCAGCCGCAGCCATCGCCTCTTCGGAAGCACTGAGATGCGCAGCAGCGTCCACAGATTCATCTTGCTCAGCGTCACTATTGCGCTGACCTTTGATTTGCGTGGTGTAATAGTTGGCGTTCACAAAATCAAAAAGTTCAAGCTGGGTGTATAGCGCATCGAGATCACCCACATAGCGGATTTTTTTAGTCAGCCCTGCATTTTTTTCATCACGTGTTAAAGCAATATTTTGCACTTGATTCGGCTCTGCCAAGACATAGGGCAAAGCATTCATTTGTTTTAAATAGTCAGCAAATTTTTTCAAATCGTACTGAGCAATCGTCTCTTTATGTTTTGAAAAATCCACATAAGCCAAGCTGCTTTGGCTTTCGCGATTCACCATAAACGGCATGAACGCAAAGTAGTTGGTATAAAATTTATGTTGATTAAAATCAATGATCATCGGCAACTGTGCATTCACCTGCAAGGTCGGTTTTTGATAACTCAATTGCAAGGTTAAGGCAGCAAGTTTTTCTCTAAAATGTACTGAACCGCTATAGCTAAACTGTAAATCATTCAACACATTCAGCAGTGATTGTGCAATTTTGGATTGCGGAGAAACGCCATCCTCTTCATCGCTATAGCGCGCTGATGGTGGGATCGACTCATTGGCAATGGCTTGATAGAGCTGTTTCTTTTCTTTTTGGCTAAATGGAATATTTTGGGTTTTAATCAACTGATCCAGTTGTTTTTTAAGTTTTGGATCCAGCTCTGGCTGTGTGCTTATCGCAGGTTTTGACTTGGTTTCAGGCTTTTTTTCATCGAACTGAAGATCTGTTTGAATTGAAAATTGCCCTTTCATGTCATAACTGGCATTTTCAAACATTGCGTTTAAGCCTTGAGTGGCTTGTTGCCCGAGAGACTGATCCGTTGAATTGGTTTTTATGACATGTTGAGCACACCCAGTAATACTCAAACCCAGTAAACAAAGTGTTATATATTTTAATCGCATAATTGTACGAAAGACCTAAGTTCTTTATGATTTATTAAAAGAAAAAAATGATCAAAAGATCAACATCAAGTCTATCAGAAGTTTATTTTTCACATGTTGGTTAAATATTACAATTCGCCTTTCTGACATTTTTTAAGGGCGTATTCATCAATGTTTTTTAGATGAAATTATGAATAATCAAATCATCAATACAGATAATCCAAAAAAATTTAGATATTAGGATTAAGACTATGCCTGCATATAAAGCGCCTTTACACGATATTCGTTTCTTAATGAATGAAGTGCTCGATTACCCAGCACATTACAAAACTTTGTCTAATGGTGAAGCTGCTGATGCAGACACTGTCGACATGATTTTAGAAGGTGCAGCGGATTTTTGTGAAAACATCCTTTCGCCTTTGAACCAAACGGGTGATGAAGAAGGCTGTCATTTTGAAAATGGTGATGTGAAAACACCAAAAGGGTTTAAAGAAGCCTATGACCAATTTGTACAGGGTGGCTGGCAAGGTCTGTCTTTCCCTGAAGAATTTGGCGGTCAAAACTTGCCACAGTCGTTGAATCTCATCAAATCTGAAATGATGGGTACAGCAAACTGGTCATTCCAAATGTATCCGGGTCTCAGCGTAGGTTGTATCAACACCATTCTACAATTTGGTTCAGAAGAACAGAAAAACCAATATTTACCGAACCTTGTTGCTGGAACTTGGTCAGGCACCATGTGCTTAACTGAACCTCAATGCGGTACCGACTTAGGTCAGGTAAAAACCAAAGCGGAACCTCAAGCTGACGGTAGCTATGCAATTTCTGGTACAAAAATCTTCATCTCTGCGGGTGAGCATGATTTAACAGATAACATCGTGCATATCGTACTTGCTCGTCTTCCAGATGCTCCTGCAGGTACTAAAGGGATTTCATTGTTCATCGTTCCAAAATTCCTTGTGAATGCAGACGGTTCAGTGGGCGAACGCAACCCTGTGACTTGTGGTTCGATTGAACACAAAATGGGGATCCGTGCTTCAGCAACAGCTGTGTTGAACTTTGACAATGCGATTGGTTACTTAATCGGTGAAAAACACAAAGGCCTACACGCAATGTTCACCTTTATGAACACTGCACGTATTGGTACAGCGATCCAAGGCATTGCACATGCTGAATTGGCATTCCAAGGCGCTCTTCCATATGCCAAAGAACGTATGTCTATGCGCGCACTTTCAGGTAAAAAAGATCCTGAAAAAGTAGCCGATGCGATTATTCACCATGCAGACGTACGTCGTATGCTTTTAACTCAAAAAGCGATCGCTGAAGGCGGCCGTTCAATGATTTACTATGCAGCTCAAATTGCGGACAAAATGACTGATGCTTTAACCCGCGGTGATACAGCAGCGTTTGAAGCACATGATGACCACTTAGGCTTCTACACCCCGATTCTCAAAGGTTTCTTAACCGAAATGGGTTATGAAGCTGCAAACCATGGTATGCAAGTATACGGCGGTCATGGTTATATTAAAGAATGGGGCATGGAACAAATTGTTCGTGACTCACGTATCTCTACTCTCTACGAAGGCACAACCGGTGTTCAAGCACTAGACTTGATTGGTCGTAAAGTTCTGCTGACCTCTAAAGGTAAAGTGATTCGTGACTACACAGCTGAAATCTTGAAGTTCTGTGGTCAACATGCACGTAACAAATACATGCGTCGTTTTGCGTGGGACTTAACGAAGCTTTGCGCACAGTGGAATGCATTAACGGTTCGTATCATGCTTGCAGCACGTAAAGACCGTGACATCGTATCTTCTGCTTCTGTCGATTTCTTAATGTTCTCTGGCTACGTGATGATGGCTTACTTCTGGGCACAACAAGCTGCCGTAGCTTCTGAAAAATTAGCAGAAGGCAATGGTGCAGAAGTTCCTGAGTTCTATAAAGCAAAAATCAAAGTGGCTGACTTCTACTTTGAACGTCTATTACCACGCTCACAAGGTCACGCTGAAGCAATGGTTAACCCATCGAAGACCATGACTTCTTTGGCTCCTGAACACTTTAGCTTTGACTACTAAGCTTTAAACCGAGTTAAATGACTCTATAAAAAGACCGCTTCGGCGGTCTTTTTTGTCTTCTCTTTTAATTTTGATCTATAGGAATTACGAGTAGTATTCTTAATTTCTTCATGAGGTAATAACAATGTATAAAGATGAACTTTATATGGAGAAATTTTGTTGTATTTTTCAACAAAAATAGAACACCTTATCGCTAAAACATAATTTTATTTAATAAATATTAAATACTTAAAGTAAATTTAACTCCATAATTTTAGCTTTACATTTGTATCTCATACAACTTCATATCTTCTGCATAGCCTCCCCCTATGATGACTTCATTAATTCATAGAGAGCGTAACCATGAAAAAATTGATGTCTTCATTGATGATTGGTCTGATTGCAACAACTGCGACAATGTCTGCAATGGCAGCGCCTGCATTCGATCATAAAAATCCACCACCTGCTGCACACTTTGATAAAAAACCTGTGCCACCTAAAGCAACACATCACAAATCTGCTGGGCCCCACATGGTGAACAAAGAACATCAACAAGCTCATGCGAAATTTGCCAAACAAAACCATAAGGCCACAGCATTTAAAGCCAATCAACACAAACCTGTACCGCAGCATAAATTACCCCCTATGCCACCGAAACATCGTTAAGTTAAACTCAAAAAAAGACCGCGAATGCGGTCTTTTTTAATCTTTACTTTGCTTTATCAGCAATAAATTCTTTGATCTCTATGGGTTTATCTTTCACCAACTCAACTGTCCCTTCATTCACACCATTAAAGTTTTTAAAATGAATAGAAACGCCTTGGTCGTTGGCAAGTCGTACACCACTTCCAGAAACCGCTCGTTTCAACTCATAAACCCGATCAGAATTATCCGTCAATTGTGCAGTTTCAAAATTATCTTTGGTTTTTAGCTCAATCGTCAGATCTTGCGGCCCAGTAAAATGAATAACTTGCTCGTCCTGAGCAATAGCAATGTCATTCGACGGAGTAGTTGCTGACGCTGGTTCAGTTGATACCGTGTTTTCTACTGTAGCCTTTTTATCTGCACAACCAATCAAAGCTAAACTGAATACTGCAGCACTTAAAATATATTTCATTTTTAGGATAGTCCTTCTTGTAATATGTATTGGATTATTACAGGTCTAATTTTACAAATTGGACGCAAACTACATTAGAAATATAAAAATTTACGTGCTTTTTAAATTAAAAAAACAATTTTTCAATAGCATTCATTACAAAAACTCTTCCAACACTGAGTTTAAAAAGATATGCCCCTGTTCAGTACAAGACAAACGCTCAGGATCATTCACCATCAATTGACGCTGACGTAATGAAGCCAATAATTCAGAGATTGGCGCTAAACTCTCACCCGTTCTCTGCGTATACAAACTTGCATCTACACCATGATTTAGCCGTAAAGCATTCATCATAAATTCAAAAGGCATATCTTCTGACTCAATGCGTTTAAACTGAAGATTCTCCGCTGGGACTTTGGCTAAATAGTCTTTCGGCAATCGGGTTTTTTGGAAACGATACACCCCGTCTGGCATGGTCACTTTACCATGCGCGCCTGCGCCAATCGCTAAATAGTCACCAAACTGCCAGTAATTTAAATTGTGTGCCGACGGCTTTTCTTTACGCCATGCCGACACTTCATAATTGATAAAGCCTTGCGCTGTTAAATAGGCTTCGCCCTGCGCTTGAATCTCTTCAAGCACATCATCGACAGGCAGAATCGGCTGGGTGCGGAAAAAGACCGTATTCGGCTCAATCGTCAACTGATACCACGACACATGCGTTGCGCCATTTTCCACAGCCAATTTCAAATCCAAAAGCGCTTGCTCAATGGTTTGTTCAGGCAGGCCATGCATCAAATCGACATTCACCCGTTCAAAACCTGCTTCCCGTGCATGCTGAATGGCAGAAATGGCATCGTCATTCGAGTGAATCCGACCCAGTTTTTTCAGTTGCTCGGTATTAAAACTCTGCACACCGATGGATAAACGATTGATCCCTGCATCTAAATAACCGGCAAATGGATCGTGCTCAACGGTGCCCGGATTGGCTTCCAAGGTAATTTCACAACCTTCTTCAAACGGCACCAACGCTTTGAGCTGAGTAAATAACCATTGATAGCCTTGGGCAGAAATCAATGATGGTGTACCGCCACCAATAAATACACTATGAATCAGGCGACCCTGAGCAAAATCGACTTGGGTTTTAAAGTCTTCAACCAACGCCTGTAAATATTCTTGTTCTAAGTCCAAAGACAATTCACCATTAGGCACCGCATGCGAATTAAAGTCACAGTATGGACATTTACGCACACACCACGGCATGTGAATGTATAAAGACAAAGGAACGAGTGCAGGATTTAATTCAGCCAAGGAGATTGCTCAAAATGCGTTGAAGAATGCTGCGTATTTTAACATGACTGCATCAGAGTGCTTGTGAAAACTCTGATTGAATACAGTAGACTAATCATATTAAAAAAGAATTTGCTGATAACAAGATGAAAATAAGCAGCCATTTATTGTACTTACTGCCGCTCGCGATGGGTATTGGCATCGCCATGACCATTCAAACAGCGATCAATAGCCAATTGCGTGAATATTTATATTCACCGCTGCAAGCTGCCCTTTTTTCTTTTTTGGTTGGTACAATAGTCCTCGCCTTTATGGTGTTTTTTCAATCGGCCGAAAAACCGGACTTTGCAAGCTTTGCTCAAATTCCTTGGTATTTATGGCTGGGAGGATGTCTGGGCGTTTATGCCATCAGTATCAGTATTTATACCGCGCCGAAACTGGGTTTTTTATCCCTTTCGGGTCTGATTATTTTTGGACAGATCTTAATGTCGATGGTATTTGACCATTTTGGCTTGCTCGGCACTGAAAAAACCCCGATTAACTGGCAACGCTTATTGGGTGGCGTGGTGATTTTTATTGGTGTGCTTCTCACTTTCCAACGCTAAGACCTCATTCCTAAGCACCTCACAAGAAATGAGTACATTCTGTGTCTACTGTCACGGCTGTAACAAGCAGCAAGTATGAATTAAAACAACTGTTTCATTTAATGATCCCGATATTGATCACGCAGTTTGCGCAAGCGGGATTTGGTCTCATTGATACCATCATGGCTGGACACATGTCCGCCAATGACCTTGCAGCCATTGCGGTCGGGGTCGGTTTATGGATACCGGTCATGCTGCTGTTCAGCGGCATTATGATTGCAACCACCCCATTAGTGGCAGAAGCCAATGGTGCTCGCACGCCTGAAAAAATTGCCACCATCGCCCGTCAGTCTTTGTGGGTCGCATTATTTTTAGGGATCATTGCCGCATTAGTCTTACAAGCTATGCCGCTGCTTTTACCGTTATTGGGTGTCCCTGAAGTATTACTTCCGAAGGCGAGCTTATTCTTACACGCCATTAGTTTAGGTATGCCTGCTGTCACCATGTACGCAGCTTTACGTGGTTACTCAGAAGCATTGGGGCATCCACGTCCAGTCACTGTGCTGAGTCTGCTGGCCTTATTGGTGTTAATTCCACTGAACTTTATTTTTATGTATGGTTTAGGCCCAGTCCCTGAACTGGGTTCAGCAGGATGTGGTTTTGCCACCGCGATTTTGCAATGGTTAATGTTCTTTGCTTTGGCGATGTACGTTTTCAAAGGATCGGCCTATCAAAAAACCCAACCTTTCGCTGCTTTTGAAAAAATGAACAGTGAATGGATCAAACGTATTTTAAAACTCGGCTTTCCGATTGGCTTAGCCATTTTCTTTGAAGTCAGTATTTTTAGTACAGCCGCTATTGTGTTGAGTCCCTTAGGCGAAGTTACCATTGCAGCGCATCAAGTCGCCATTTCGATTACCTCGCAATTGTTTATGATTCCCATGTCACTGGCGATTGCGCTGACCATTCGGGTTGGTACCTATTATGGGGAAAAGAACTGGCTGGCTATGCGAAAAGTCCAGAAAATCGGTATGTTGACAGGGACGGTATTTGCCCTGATTACCATGCTACTGCTTTGGCTTTTACGTAATGAAATTGTGTCACTCTATACCAATGACTATGATGTGACTCAGCTTGCCGTGTATTTGGTCTTGTTCGCGATTGCCTATCAGTTGATGGACGCATGGCAAGTCAGTGCCGCAGGGTGTTTACGCGGCATGCAAGACACTAAAGGGCCGATGTGGATCACCATGATCGCGTATTGGATCATTGCCTTCCCTGTCGGGATCTATCTTGCACGCTTCACCACGACTGGTGCTGCAGGCGTTTGGATTGGCCTAATTGTGGGTCTGACTGTCGCCTGTATACTGCTACTTACACGTTTATTTATGATGAATAAACGTTTAGCTCAAGCGGGATAAGCCCTTAAAAACCATCTAAAAAGTTACTTAAAAATACGGCTACGCTATGCAGAAGATTAATGCAAATTAACACCCTGCATAGCAATGCCATAAATAAAAAGCACGAAGAAGAGGAAAATAAACATGTCCCATGTATTTCGCTCGATCAGTCTCTGTCTGAGCTTAGGCTTTTCCATGTCACTACAAGCTGAACAAACGATCAACCGACATGAATTTCCTTTATATCACGCACCCATTAAAGTCCAATCACAACCCGAATTTGATTACATCAATCAAGCACTTTGGACAGCCTTTCGCTTTTATCATGAACAACAGGCGGACTCATATACCGCACGTTTAAAATTAAGTTGTCAGCAGTCTGGTATGGCGTATACCTATCAGGACTTCATCAAGGCCAATCAAAAGTTTGCCTCTGCGGATGATCAGGATTTTATCGTGACGCAAAACCTCATCACCTTGAATGAAAATTTACACCATAACCAATGCAGTAAATATCTCAGTCCACATTTAGAACTGGAAAAAACTGAATCGAGCGAAGCAGCAAAAACCAACTAATTAAGCGCCTCGATGGCATTTTTTAAACTTTGTGGCACTTGGCTGTCGTCCTCTACGTCTTTCACGATCGCTTGCCCGACAATCACCTCTGTCCCATTAAAACTCATGGTCGGTGATCCATACAATTCATAGCCTTCATTTAAAGCTTTGGTCACACGGGCACAGAAATTGACATCATCTTTACCGGTTAAATAGCGATACACTTTCATCGTTCAGTTCTCTTCTAGCGACGCGATATTTTAAACCATTCAGCACGTGGCTTAAATTTGCCTGAATTATTTTCAGTATTTACATTTTTGTCCATCATTTTATCAATGCAAATAAAGTCTTAACAATTTAAAGTAGGCAGTTTGTGTTTTGTCGCCTATGATCGGTATTAGATAATAAATGATGATCTTGAGGAACATCACATGGCAAAAACGGCTAGCACACCGGGTCGTCGCTTTATGAAACTTGCCAGTATGACGGCAAGCATTGCTACTAAAACCGTTTCCAATTCCATCCGCAATATCACTGCCGATGAAGAACAGAAAAATGCATCTCGCAGTAAACTTTTTCAGGACATCGGTCTGCAAATTGCAGACACTTTGGGTGAAATGAAGGGTGCGGTGATGAAAGTCGGACAAATTGCCTCGCAGTACAAAGACATTTTTCCACCTGAAGTCGCAAAAGCGATCAGTAAATTACAACGCCAAGCGCCAGCCATGCCTTTTGCTGAAATTAAGGCTCAAGTAGAACAAGAACTCGGCAAACCCCTCGCACAGATTTTTAAAAGTTTTGAAGAACAACCTTTTGCTGCTGCATCTATTGGGCAAGTGCATAAAGCCGTGTTACCTAATGGTCAGCAGGTGGTGGTGAAAGTGCAATATCCGGGTGTCGAAGAAGCCTGTGAAAGTGACTTAAAACAAGTTCGGCTTGCACTTCGTCTGATGGGCGTATTGAAAATTGATCGGAAGTTACAAGACAAGCTATTTCGTGAAATTCAGGACAGTTTGGACAATGAACTAAACTATGAAATTGAAGCACAAAACTTAGATGTTGCGCGTGCGTTTCATAGTGCGCTGGATGACAAAATCATTATTCCACAGGTCTATAAAGATTATTCTTCACGTCATATTTTGACTTTAAGTCTAGAGCTTGGCGACAGTATAGAAACTGCCAGCACATGGTCACAAGAAACACGAAATGCCTTGGGAAGGCGCTTATTCCGTGCCATTGGCCGTGAAATTTTCTTCCTTAAACGTTTCCACTGTGACCCGCATCCAGGCAACTTCGCCTTTCGTGAAGATGGTTCAGTCATCGTATATGACTACGGCGGTGTGAAAACCCTGTCTCCTGAAATCGTGTCGCACTTTAAGCAATTGATTAATGCTGCACGCAAGCACGATATTCCACTGATGGAACAGCAACTTGATGCCCTACATTCCCTCAATGAACTCGGTAAATTCCCTGCGGAGTTGTATGAACAATGGCTTGAAGTACTGATGCGTCCACTGACCACACAATACGACTTTGCTGAAAACTCAGCGCACCATGACGGGGTAGAATTAATTAAGCCATCTCTTAAATACTGGGATGTGTTTAAACCGTCGCCAGACACCCTGATGGTGAACCGGACTGTTTCAGGACATTATTGGAATTTGATTCATTTGAAAGTGCATGACAATCTCAATGATCTTTTTGATGAGTTGGTCCCACCTAGCGCTTAAGTGAATATGACGCGCTGATTGCCTGATGAATTTCGGGCAATATTTGCATTTTATATTGTTATGTTATAACATTTCTTTAATCAATAAATTTAAGGAACAGAAGAATGCGTGCCAACATCCATCCCGAATACCGTGAAGTGCTCTTTCATGACACCAATGCCAATGCCTTTTTTGTGATTGGCAGTACTTTAAGCACCAATCAAACCAAAGAGTTTGAAGGCAAAACTTATCCATATGTGACGCTCGATATCTCAAGTGCATCACATCCTTTTTATACAGGTGAACAACGCCAAGTGAATAACGAAGGACGTATTGCGAACTTTAATAAACGCTTTGCGCGTTTCAAACGCTCACAATAAGTTCAGTTTCGATTAAGTTTTTTCTTTTAAAATTAAAACATTAAAGAAGTTCAGGGTTACCCTCCTCCAGCCTGAGCTTCTTTTTTTTATGTCTGAAATTTTGTGGATTTCAAGCGTTGTTTTAAACATCTATTTTTAAAATCGACTGAAATAAGTAATATCCCAGTCCCAATACGATGACGCCAATCACCACACTGGAAATGGCATAACTAAATGCCAGCCCACTTTGCCCTTGTCTAAGCAGTTGGAAGGTTTCTAAGCCGAAACTTGAAAATGTGGTAAAGCCACCTAAGATCCCGACCATAAGCAATAAGCGTGCTTCATTTTGTAGAACGGGATATTTTTGGCTAAATGCAAAAAACACACCTGCACAAAAGCAACCTAAAATATTCACCCACCATGTTGCCCACGGAAAGAGCACGGTTGGCTTGGCCAATAACAGTCCTGCTGCATAGCGAAGTGTTGCCCCAATTGCGCCGCCACATGCGACCAAAAGCCAGTTCATAGTTGTCCTACTTCAACATCATTGGTATCTACAATTTAGGCAACAGACTGCCTAAGGTCGCCCTTCAATATACACGCATTTAATTTACGCAAATAGTGTTAAATGTTTGGGCCAAAGCTTGCTATAGTCTGCAACACTTTGCGGTATTTTTTATTGAAAGAGGACATTATGGCTCAGGAATTATTAGATCAACTTCAAGCAGGGACTGCGAAATTTTCAGATGTGATTGCATTTATTGAAGCGCGTTATAACCACACAGCAACCGCTTTTACCAATGGCAAACAAGCCAATGCAGCAACTGAAAACCAAGGCAGTGCCAAAGTATTTTCTTTTGCCCAATTGAATGGTCTAAACCAAGCTGAAACCTTAAGTCTTTTTGCTGAACATTATGCTGCTGTATTGGCAACACCAGACGCAACTGACCACCAAAACATTCGCCAATTTATGCAAAATGGTTGGGAAGGTATTCAATTTGACGGTCAAGCGCTCAGCGCGAAATAATGCCTAGGTAGACGTTCTAAATCAGTTCGTCTGCAATAAAAAAGCCAGTACAAATACTGGCTTTTTTATCGTTGATCATCTGTTCACATCAGGACACTCGAACTCTGCAAGTCCATTCAGCCATCGCGGTTTTTTCCCAAGCTCGTGCATGCTTCAAATGTAGTAATTCTTCACCCGCAGTCGTTGCGGTAAAACGATAAGTTTTTTGACCGCCTCCGCCTAGTACTGGTGTCGTATCCGCAGCAGCTTGTTGTTGAGCTGACTGAAACACTTCTTCAACTTTAAAAAGTTTCGGTTGCTCAGCCAAAGACCATACATATCCGGTACTTGGATTTTCGTTTAACAGTACTTCTAAAGTTTGTCCACGATCCATCTCAAGCAAAGTCGGACAACTTTGCTGTTCAGTAAATACATGGGTTTTCCCATCTACAGTTGAACTCATACTGGTACATCCACCAAGCGCCAAACCACTCGCCATCATTAGACTCAAAATAAACTTTTTCTTTATCGTCATTTTCATCATCAAATTATTTTACCTTGAATCTAATGCACACCGATTTCAAATACGATCTCGATGCAATCGAAATTTAGCCTTTGACTTTTTCAATCCACTGAATCGAACTGACACGAAAAACTTCACAAGCCCCATCACCCGTATCTGTTGGGGTCAAAGATGAAGTCCAAACCAAATCTTTGTCTTTCACCTCAACCAAATCCCCTTTTAAACGCACGAGATCGCCACGTTTTACTTGAGTAATTTGTTTAGCAATTTGCGGGTTTGCAGGAATGATGTGCATATTCGACACCATCATCATGGCTTGCTTTTGCGGTACAGGAACACGATCCATTTTCCAATTTAAGAAACGGTCATATTGATTAACTGAAATCGTACGAGCAATTTCTGGCTCTGCAAATAAGCCCCAACTGACCGCATAATCGATCGGAGAAAATTTTGCTTGTTCATCTGTTTGATAGGTTTTAGAACCTAAAATTCGGAAATCACCTTTAAATTCTTTCAAGGTAGAAATTGACTGGCCTTTGGCAACAGGTGCTAAGCCTTTGGCAATATTATAATCTGAAGACGCTTGGACACCGACATTCAATAAAAAGCCTGCAAGCACAGTACTTAATGCAATTCGCTTGATCATCGCGTTATCCTCTTACCCTGTAATACTTCACATTGCTCAATTTTCATTCTGCAATTGAGCCGACTTCATCTATACATAATGCCCCAACCTGAACATGAGCTTAAAATCGCGTAGGTTGAGCCTGATGAATGTCGTTTTTACTAGTTGTAACTCTATATTACGCACACAGTCTGCATAAACCTTATGAACTTGGTAACAAAATGCTGTTATTCAGTCAATTGGCCCATATCCACGCCCTACCACATGATTTAAAATTAAAAAGACATGATTTACACTTTAAAAAAAGCCAACAACAATACCCGCTATGATTTATAAATTTTATCAACAACACATTTTTCCGCATCTTTTAAATCAAGTCATGCAAGTACCAAGCTTGATGGATAAACGACGCGAACTCCTGTTAGCCGTATCTGGTGAGGTGCTCGAAATTGGCTTTGGTACAGGTTTGAATTTAGCGTTTTATCAAAATGTCGATACTGTTTTTGCCCTTGAGCCCAATCCCGATATTTTTCATTTAGCTGCTGAACGTGTACATGCAGCACCTTTTGAGGTACAGCATATTTTAGCTGGTGCTGAAAAATTACCCTTTGCAGATGAAAGTCTAGATCATGTCGTGAGTACATGGACCTTATGCAGCATTGCCGATATTGAAACTGCGCTTGAAGAAATCTACCGTGTCCTTAAACCAACAGGGACATTTCATTTAATAGAGCATGTACAACACAATGAAAATCGGAAAATTAAGCAGTTACAGCATTTACTCACGCCCATTCAAAAGAAAGTCGCGGATGGCTGTCATTTGGATCGTCATATGCAAAAGTTGCTTGAAGATGCCCAGTTTGAATGTTTTGAAACGCAGTATTTTGATGCTGAAGGCATTCCAAAAATTGGTCAGCGCATGTTGCTCGCCCGCGCACGGAAGTTGAGTTAAAGCTTCCAAGGCCATGTTTAAGCACAATCAAATCTAAATAAAAATACCTAGTCTTTGATTAATCGAATGGCATTAATTTTTAGGATATGACAGGGCTTTTTATTCAACACATTATAGGTGTGATACGACTTCCCTGTTTTGATGGAATGCACATCCACCCATGCACCCAAAATCTCCACACGATCCCCTGATTTTAAACGGCGAATACGATTTGTAACGTCTTCGGATTGAGCAATCACACTGACATTTTGCAATTCAGACTTGAGCTGTTCAACTTGTGTCGAGGGTACATTTTTCGCTTGTACGCTAAAACAGCGGTTCTGCTGCGACCATTCAAGATGATATTTTAAAGACTGGAAATCATTTGCGCCTGAACTCAGTAGCAGATCAATATTGCTGACATAGGCCAAGTCTTGAAAGCCACCCACCACGGTCGGTGCTGCCGGATGTAAAGTACGACTACTCGCACTGTAGTAGCGTTTATCCAACAGCAAATATTCACCGGAAAATGCCTGAGTCGGTGTGACCTGAAAATTTTTCAGCACACCAGTTTGCTCTAAATGTGGAATGGCACGAAAATATTCAGACCATATCCACAGCATGAGCGCAAAAACGGCTGCAGTCGCTAAGAGTTTTTCCATGTGGATATTCTGTCCTTATTACTTTTCGACGGTTCTGAGCCTGAATCAAGCGAGCTTAAATATGCTCAAAATCAATTCGGATGGTTTCAAAACGCACTCGCCCTTCAGCAATGGCTTGAGCAATCGCTTGTTGCCCTTTGGTCAAACGTGCCCCACCACTTTTAATATCAATCAGCACCACTTCAATGTCTTCAGCGAGTCCATCACCATCACGAAAATCAGTGTAACCATCAAAAACCACATAATCGATCGGGTCACCGAGAAACTTTGCATCGCTAGGTAAATACTGAAATTCAGGCATGATCGGCGCCATTTGTTCAGCCATTTTGCCTTTTAAAACAGCACGACTGGTATTTACACTGCGTTTTTGTGCATGGGCCAATGCCTGCTGATGTTCCAATTCTAGTTCTGCAATATATTGCTCGTATTCTGCCTTAATCCTTCCATTGCGACTGCCACTTAATATTAAGGTGGTCAGTACAATCCCAATACACGCGCCAATGAGCATGGCCATCCAGACAGACATTTAAAATTCCTAATCTTTTTAATATATTACAGCGAAACGTATAGAAAAAACTTAGACTTTGGTTCTTTGTCATATTCCCCGCATTAAACAATGATATGCTAGGGATGAGCAGAATAAAATCTATTTAGGTCGATGAAAACGATATTAATTGCCAATCAAAAAGGTGGTTGTGGCAAAACCATCACAGCAATCAGTTTAGCCTCTGCACTTGCGCAAAAAGGTTATAAAGTGGCCTTGGCAGATGCTGACAATCAAAAGTCTGCACGTCAATGGCTCAAACAGCGCCCAGAGACTGCCGCCCCAATTCAGAGCCTAGATTGGCGTCATGAAAAGTCGATTGGTGATGTACCAAAAGGGATTGAATATCTAATTATCGATGCACCGGGTGCGTTATCGGGTGAACATGCAGATCAGTTGGTCAGTGAAGCCCATGCCATCATTACCCCGCTACAACCATCTTTCTTTGACATCGACTCGACCCGTCGTTTTTTAAAGCATTTGCAAGAAATTAAACGGATTCGTAAAGGTAAAGTCCAAATCTTATTGCTTGCCAATCGTGTAAAACACAATTCTGCTCATTCCAAAGAAATTCAAGATTTTTTCAATAAAGTTGAACAACAGCCCGTTGCTTGGATTTCTGAACGTACCGCTTATGGTCAACTTGCCATGCAAGGTCTTTCAGTTTTTGACAAAACGCAAAAATTGTACCTCGGTATGCAACAACAATGGCAACCTGTGCTCAATGCCATTATTGAAGACGAAGCCGAGTGGTTTTAACCCATCATTCCACATTTCGCTGATATAAAGGCCAATCTTGCAAGGATCTAGCCTGAAAGATATTCACCATAAGTTAACAAGCTCTCGTTTTCGGGAGCTTTTTTTTCGGTTAAGATTGAACACAACATGATGAAAAAATCAGAGCACGCATTGCCAACGTTCGCACCTACATTACAAAAAGTCTTATTGTTCGGATTATTTTTTATCCTGATTTTTTTGAGCTTTAGCGTACTCAAATACTTTATTGTGCCCGTCGTTTGGGCTGCGATTATTGCTTATATGACATGGCCGCTGTATCAATCAGTACATCGTTTTTGTGGCAATCGTGCAAATCTAAGTGCGGCGCTGATGATCTTACTGGTGGTACTCGTGGTGGGTCTGCCGGTGATTTTTGCAATCTTCTTGTTACAACATGAAGGCCGTAACTTGTATTTTGAATTACAAAAGCAAGTTTTCTCTGGTCATGTCAATGTGCCTGATTTTATTCGCCAACTGCCGTTTATTGGTAAAGAAGTCAGTCGTACCCTGCATGAACTGAACAATGACCCGAACAGTATTATTCAATCGGTACAAATTTGGATTCAGGGGCATTTGAACTACGGTAAAGTTCTGGTCGGCGAAGTCAGTAAAAATATCTTTAAGCTGTGTTTTGCCGTGATGTCTTTATTTTTCTTCTATCGTGATGGTCAAACCATTTTAAGTCAGGTCAGTAAAGCCCTCGAAATGGTGATCGGGCCACGTATTCATCATTATCTTGCCACTATTTCGGATACTACACGTGCCGTAGTGTATGGCATCGGTCTTACCGCCATTGCCCAAGCTTTACTTGCCGGTGTTAGCTATTTTGTCGCCGATGTGCCTAACCCAATGTTATTAACCATCATTACCTTCATGTTGGCACTGATTCCTTTTGGCCCACCGATTTCATATACCGCTGTATCGTTGTGGTTATTTTCACAAGGTCAAACCATTGAAGCCATTGGCGTCATGGCTTGGGGTGTTTGTGTGGTGAGTACAGCCGATAACGTGATTCGTCCTTTAGTGATTTCAGGGGCAACGCAGATTCCATTCTTATTAATCATGTTTGGTGTTTTGGGTGGGATCGCCAGTTTCGGTCTTGTTGGTTTATTTATCGGGCCAGTGATCTTGGCTGTATTGTTAGCCATTTGGCGTGAATGGTTGCATGAAACCCAAATTGAAGCCGTCATGATGCCCAAAGCAACGTTGGCACATAACTTAGACAATATAGATGATAAGCCTGAACAACCTTAATTCAGGCTTGAATTCATTAAACAAATATTACAATCAAATACTTAAATTATCTGTCATCCTGTATTCGCATCTGTTTCAATGGTTGAGACTCCATAAAAACAGACAGGATGCCAAACATGTCTTCACTATTTAAATTCGGTGCGCTTGCTGCGGTCAGTGCCCTGATGTTTACAGGCTGTGCGAGTACCTCGACTTCAACAGGTCTGAATGCAAAAACCGTGACGGTCAATGCCGTGACTGCTCAAGGTATTGGTCAAAGCATCGGTCAAATTAACTTGGTTGATAGCCCTGCTGGCTTGGTTATTCATACCAATTTAACCCAGCTTCCTCCGGGTCCACACGGTTTCCATATTCATGAAAAAGGTTCTTGTGCCCCAGCTGAAAAAGATGGAAAAGTGGGTGCTGCACTCGCTGCGGGTGGTCACTTTAACCCTAAAGCTGCACCTCACCACGGTACACCGTTAACCGGTCACATGGGTGACTTACCGATCCTTCAAGTTCAAACGGATGGCACAGCAAAAGTGAATTTAATTGCACCACGCTTGAAATTGGCGGATGTACAAGGCTTAGCCATCATGGTCCATGCCGGTGGTGATAATTACTCTGACGACCCTAAACCTCTAGGCGGTGGCGGTGACCGTATTGCCTGTGGTGTGATTCAATAATCAACTTTGCATATAGATTTGAACAAGCGGACTTTAAGTCCGCTTTTCTCTTACCTAAAATAAGCAGTTTATTGAAAAAATTCAGTCTACTTTCCAAAATATCCTCAGCATGTCATTGTCCACAAAAACACACTACCGAAATAGATATTGCTCAAACGCTAATTATGAAAAGCCGAAACTCAATAATGGCTTTAGCATATATTGAATTAAACCAAGCCCATCACTCAGAATTAATTTATTAAAATACATCAACTTAAGGATTTTATCTGTTTAATAAATATTAGGTTTGGCCCATTATTTCAGGTACACTCAAGGCTTAAATGACTTTGAATGTAAACTGTACATGAATATCAAGACCTTACGTATTGTGGGCCTATTAGAAGGCATTTCATTTCTATTATTATTGTTTATTGCTATGCCCATGAAATACCTGATGGACAATCCAATTTTGGTGAAATACGTCGGCATGGGTCATGGTGTGCTCTTTATTGCATTCTTGGCGGTGCTGTTTGTGGTCTGTGAAAAACAAAAATGGTCCCTTAGTGTGTTTTTAATGGGCCTGATTGCTTCTATTTTGCCTTTTGGTCCTTTTATTTTTGATCGTAAATTAAAGCAGTCTGAACAACTTACTACACAAAATTAATCGTACAATTTAAAAAGCCCAACCACTTGATCAAACACATTGTCGGGCTTTTTTTATCGCTGATTTATGGGTAGATAATAGCGAACTACCGTTTAGCCTACTTTTAAAACTCACCCCTAGCTTTACGCTGCTGCATAATCTTTTTAACAAAAAACCGTGGGAAACTAAACCACAGTAAAATTAAGCCAACGCCGGTCAAGCTATACGCCCATAAGCCAAAGCCTTCATACAGCACCCGCACCAACTCGATCACCGCGAAGAATGAAATCATCATTAAAACTGAAACGGCTGCTGCCACAGTGCCCTTCGATACCTCAGATGACATCAAGGCAAAACGGTATAATACGGAGAAACTAATGCCTTCACCAAAACTGACCAAAGTCATTCCTATAATCAGTAACGTTAAAAAATAAGTCGGTGTGAACATGCCAAGCACTACCAAGCCTGTTCCCAACAGCATCAACGGTAAACCAATCATGACCGATTGACCTAAAGGCAATTTGTCGATAATTTTAATCAACACCAAGTTCCCAATAATCAAACCGCCCAATACGGGGAATTGTGCCAAACCATATTGCATGCTACTGAGCCCTAATTCCTCCACCAAGATCACTGGTGACAGTGCAATCCAGAGCATCAATGGCATTGCCACCATCGGCAGTCCAAAAGTCAGGGCCAAAAAGCGTTTATTTTTCAATACCTGTTTAAAGTCATCAAAAATATAACCAATCGGCTGTTTCGGAATACTGATCTGCTGCGTCGGCATTTTGGCTTTTAAACCAAACCCACTCAGAAAGGACAGAAAAGCAATGCCAATAAAACCCCAATGCCATGACACATGATCAATCATAAAGGCACCAAGTACTGGCCCCATCAAGGGTGCAAGTAAGGAAATATTGGCCATCAATGCCATGACTTTAATGGCGTCACGCTCTTCAAAAGTTTCCTGAATGGCGGCATAGCCCACAGCAGAAATTACGGATAATCCAAAGCCTTGTAAAAAGCGCAGGGTTAAAAAGCTTTCAATAGTGTCGGTCAGTAAAATCGCCAAACAACACAGTGTGAAAAAAGCCACACCACCGAGCAGTACGACTTTACGGCCGAGGCGGTCAGACAAAGGCCCTAAAATAGCCGCGACACACGCGCCACCAAGTAAATAAAACGACATGGAAGAAGGTGCCCACGCACTACTCACCCCAAATTCTTGGGTAATGGCAAGCATAGCTGGCTGGACTAAATCGTTACCGATATAGACTGAAAATTCAAATAACACCAATGCCAAAGGAAACATCAACGTGGCACGGCTTAACTTTGCAGTATGTACGTTTTGCATTGTTATCTACATATAAAAATGTGTCGGAATCAGGCATAGTCTATATTCGTGGAAAGACGCGTCAGCTCAATGACAAACACTGTAAAATATTAAAATATAAAATTTGGAGAGTGCAGGAAATTTGCAAGGTTTGCGCCGTATTCACAAGACGCCAATAAGAAATTCATCAGAACTTAAACAGCAGATCGTACGTACCGAGTAAGTTCATCTAGTTTAGCAGCGTTTTCTCTAACTGTATGTGTATTTTTTGGCTTTATTCAGCATCAGGTGTTTTGGCTAGTGCACACAGAAAACGATTCTGCTTCAAATCCACGATGTGGGTGTTCAAGCACACCTTTTTTCAGTTGGGTTGGTTTCAGAAACCTAATCCCTAAATGGTCGAACAATAAAAAAGGCGACACGGTATTGCCCAATTCATAATGGGAAAAATACGGAGGTGACAGGGGCAAAATCCCCCACGGGTGAACCTGAGTCATTGACGTGGATGAAAATTAAGATACACGGAAACTCATTCGCAACTGTCCGAGTCAGGACACACTTCAACATGTAACGTTTCTGCGACCTACTCAATAGAAGAAGGTATTTGACGAGTTTTGCGGTAAGGAGGTTGCTCCGCAAGTTGGTTTCCTTACGAAGCACACTTCTCATTTTACCGAAACAAAAGTAGATACCAGCTCCAATCATCGAATTTTAAATGAAAGGACCTCGCCATACTGAATATTTTATAAAAAATTTAGACCGTATCTTTTTACAGTTTAAGGACACTTCGTCGCTTGGAAAGTCTTGGTATTTTTACCACGTTGGCACTGATATTCCTTCTGCGTATTTACGCGATTCCACTCCCCATCCACAAATCTAAAACTATAAATGGTACGAATCGATTTCACTGAATCATCCATCAAACCCGTTTCAGTCACTTTCACCTGTCCTGCATTTGGTGATTCCACACGGTTAAAGTACTGACGAATTTCCACAGTCGACAGCTCTTTACTCAAATCGGGACGTTCTTTTAACACCTGATCGAGTGGTGTAGCAGAAGAACCCACTTTAGACACAATTTTCTGCGTTGTCGCACAACCCGCTAACATCCCCACACACAATGCAGAAACAACCATTAAACGATTCATAAGCCCAACTCAAAATTATGATTTACCACATTATCATGCAGATTTTTTACAGAAAACACTATTTAAGCAATTTGACATCCTCACCTCCCTTAAACGGAGGTGATTCCTACAGCTAGACGCTTATGCCCAAGCGCAAGAATGTTCTTTGCAGCATTAATGTCCCGATCATTTAGACTGAGACATTTTTTATTACTGCACTGCCATTCTCTTATTCGCAAATCTATCCTACCTGTCGGACTACTTGCGGTGATCTCACCGCAGCACGAACAGATTTGGGAGGTGAAACTCTCATTGACTTCCTCAAACAATACGCCTGCGTTCTCGCATTTATACTTGAGCATTGTTTTTAGTGCCGAAAATCCTGTGTCTAAAACAGATTTCGCCATTTTAGTTTTTACGAGTTTCTTAGCACTGAGATCACCAACAACAATCAATGCATTTTCCTTAACAAGCATGCTGCTTGCCTTATGCAAATGGTCTTTACGACTATTTGCAATTTTTGCATGTAATGCACGTACACGCTTCTTGTTGTTTGCTCGTTGAGCAATTCCTAGTTTCTGTTCATATTTTCGATAGAATTTAGGATTTGAAATCACGGTACCATCTGAACAGGTTGCAACGTCCTTTAAGCCTAGATCAATGCCTATGGCTTTGGTGGCTGTCGGTTTTTCTTGTTTCAGTGAATCCACTACAAGGCACACATACCAACGCCCACGACTATCTTCAACAAATGAGCCTGTTTTAATACAGTATTTACTTAAGCCATAGCTATCCCATAGCTTAAATTGTTGTTTGCCATATTGAACATATCCATCAGCGTATTTGATCGCTACTTTCTTAAACGGTATCCATCCAAGTGATCTTCTTGCTGATTTCTTATTGCTGACACGCCATTTAAGCTTGGCTTTTTTAAACTGCTTTCTTCGGGTAACGAGTTCAGCAGAAATCGCCTGAATGGTTTGGCTGTGTAATCCACACTCTTTAGATGCGCCTTTGGTGTACTTATCAATGTCATAGGATGAAAGAAATTCACCCTTTCTCTTTAAATGTTTAAACCCTAAATCATTCACATAATTCCAAACAAAGTTCACCTCAGATGCCAATTGGTCTAGCACCTTGCAATGTTTGTCTTTTATGCGTAATTTAAGTGTTTTCATGCTTTATATTTTAATTGGTCTATCATGGTAAATCAAGAAATAAGATCAGGTCGCCACTGTGTTTTTAATATGCACGTTCACTTGGTATTTGTGACTAAATATAGAAAAGACGTTTTTACAAAATCAATGCTTGATTCAATGAAAAGGATGTTTAAAAAAGTCTGTTTGGACTTTGAAGCTGAATTAACCGAATTTAATGGCGAAGACGATCACGTTCACTTATTAATCAATTATCCACCCAAAGTTGCTGTTTCAAATTTAGTGAATAGCTTAAAGGGTGTTTCAAGTCGCCACTTAAGGAAAGAATTTCCTGAAATTAAAAGCAAATTATGGGGTGGCTCTTTATGGTCGCCAAGTTACTTTGCTTCAAGTTGTGGTGGTGCGCCATTGGAGATTATTAAGCAATATATTAAACAACAATCATCACATTAACACCTAACGGTGGTCGCTTATATCCCCAACATGAACGATGGGGGGGCTTTTCGCTCCATTTGGTAAATCAACATGACAAAATAGATGTATATTAAGCTGTTTAAAAAATCGGAGTTAAAATAAGGCATAAAAAAACGCATCCGAAGATGCGTTCTAGTACGTCTTTAAAAATTAAAGATCGAATAATTTACCCGGGTTCATAATCGCATTTGGATCGAATACTTTTTTCAAAGCTTTCATATATTCGATTTCTTCTGCTGAACGGGTGTAGTCAAGGTAAGGCTTTTTGGTCATGCCTACACCGTGTTCTGCCGAAATTGAACCGTCATATTTTTTCACAGTTTCAAATACATATTTGTTCACGACTTGGCATTTTGCAAAGAATTCATCTTTAGACAAATCCGCAGGTTTCAAAATATTTAAGTGCAAGTTACCGTCACCAATATGACCGAACCAGCAAATTTCAAAGTCTGGGTAGTTCTCTGCCACAATTGCATCAATTTCTTTAATAAATGCAGGTACATGCGTAATCAGTACTGAAATATCATTTTTGTATGGGGTAAATGGTGCAATCGACTCTGAAATGTCTTCACGTAAACGCCATAAGCTATGTACTTGGTCTAGGCTTTGGCTCATCACGCCATCCAGTACCCAACCTTGTTCCATGCAATGTTCAAAGATTTCCATTGCCGCGTCCATAATCGGTTCAAATGGTGCTTCAAACTCAAGTAATACATAGAACGGACATGGCGTTTCAAACGGACGTTGAACATGACCATTGTCCAATACTTTTTGCATTGCAAGTTCACCAAAGAACTCAAATGCAGTCAGGTCGATTTTCTTTTGGAAAGCATGCAATACCGGCATGATTGCATCAAAATCAGGTACACCCAGAACCAATACTTGTAGATCGTGTGGTTGACGTTCGAGCTTAATTTCAGCTTCAGTTACTAAACCTAAAGTGCCTTCACCACCAATAAATAAGTGTTGTAGCGCATAACCTGTCGCGTTTTTGATCATGCCTTTGTTCAAACGCAGGATGTCACCTTTACCAGTCACTACAGTCATACCCAACACCCAGTTACGAGTCATACCGTATTTGATGACTTTAATACCACCGGCATTGGTCCCGATGTTGCCACCAATTTGTGACGAACCTGAAGATGCAAAATCTACTGGGTAGTACATGCCCTGTTCTTCAGCATAGTTTTGCAGTTGTTCAGTTACCACACCTGCTTGTACACGAACCATACGGTCAGCGGGGAAGAATTCCAAAATTTGGTTCATCTTGTCCATGCTCACCACGATTTCACCGTTGGCTGCTACCGCACCCGCAGATAAACCGGTACGACCGCCACTTGGGGTAATCGCTACATTAAATTGGTTTGCGAGTTTGACAATTTGTTGAACTTGTTCAGTGCTTGACGGGAAAACAACGACCGACGGGTTTGGATCGAAGTGCTTAGTATGGTCACGACCCCAATTTTGGAGACTATCCGCATCGGTTTTAATTCGGCTTTCGCCAACAATAGCGGTCAATTGGGTCAATAACTCTGGGGTTAAAGCGACTGGAGCATTCATCGTTTTCAGACCTTGCAAGAAGTAAACAAGTTTTTTTAAAGGTCCAGATCATCTTCAGTTAAAACTGCGGCAATGCATATTTTAAGAAGAAGCCTGAAACTGGGGGCATTCAATCAGTAGCGGAATCGTACTGATTAGCTTGAGTCGCATTATTATAAGCTATAACTGGCTTTTTTTGACAAAACCGATAGAAAAAGCTGTTTTTGCAATGTTTTGTTGAATATTACAAGGTTAATTCGACCATTTTCGACCTGTTCTGACACATCATTTGCCAAAATAGCAACGTCTTGGGTCATAAAGGAAATGTATATCGGCTAATTTCCTATGCTATTATATGCGCACTAAATTTGGCCTTTGTAGCGGAGCCGTAATGAGCCAACATCTTTCTCTACCTAAAGATAAAATTCGTTTCTTGTTGTTAGAAGGCGTTCACCAAAACGCAATCGACACTCTAAATGCTGCCGGATACACCAACATTGACTACCGTAAAACTGCGCTTGAGGGTGAAGCGTTGAAAGAAGCGGTTAAAGATGCTCACTTCATTGGTATTCGTTCACGTACTCAATTAACTGAAGAAGTTTTTGAAGCGGCGAACAAACTGATTGCTGTGGGTTGTTTCTGTATCGGTACAAACCAAGTGAACTTAAATGCTGCAATGATTCGCGGTATTCCAGTATTTAACGCACCATACTCAAATACGCGTTCAGTTGCTGAACTAGTACTTGCTGAAGCGATTCTATTACTTCGTGGTGTTCCTGCAAAATCTGCTTCAACTCACCGTGGTGGTTGGAACAAGTCTGCAGTTGGTTCATTTGAAACTCGTGGTAAAACTTTAGGTATTGTTGGTTACGGTTCGATTGGCTCGCAACTTTCTGTACTTGCTGAAAGTTTAGGTATGCACGTAATTTATTACGATGCCGTAACTAAACTTCCAATGGGTAATGCACGTCAAGTCGGTTCTATGGGTGAACTTCTTGCCAATGCAGACGTCGTATCTCTACACGTTCCAGACGTTCCATCAACTCGCAACTTCTTCGGCAAAGACCAATTTGCTCAAATGAAAGAAGGCGCAATCTTCCTCAATGCTGCACGTGGTACATGTGTCATCATTGAAGATCTTGCTGATGCAATCAAATCTGGTCATATTGCTGGTGCGGCTGTAGACGTATTCCCTAAAGAACCTAAAGCAAACGGTGAAGAATTCGTTTCTCCACTTCGTGGCCTAGACAACGTGATTTTAACCCCTCACGTTGGTGGTTCTACGATGGAAGCGCAAGCGAACATCGGTCTTGAAGTTGCTGAAAAATTCGTTGCTTACTCTGATAAAGGTATGACTTTATCTGCAGTGAACTTCCCAGAAATCGCGTTACCGTTGACTGAAGGCAAACACCGTTTACTTCATATCCACAAAAACGTGCCAGGCGTTCTTTCAAAAATCAACAACTTGTTTGCTGAACACGGTATCAACATCTCTGGTCAGTCATTAATGACTAAAGGCGATGTGGGCTATCTTGTGATGGACGTTGATGCAACTGCATCTAAAGAAGCTTTGGATACTCTTCACGAAGTGGAAGGTACCATCCGCGTTCGCGTATTGTTCTAAATTAATTAGACACTGAAGCCACAGCCTTCGGGCTGTGGTTTTTTTATTGTAGTAGACTTTTAAAATCTGGCTTTTGCCAATCTCCCGCTATTCGAGTCATCGAAACAAATTTAGTCTATGCCAAATTTTAAAGTTGCACCGGCTGTCCAAGCACCGCTGATCTTGCTTATTGCCATGATCAGCATGCAAAGCAGCGGTTCCTTTGCCAAATATCTTTTCGGTCAATTTCCCATACTGACCGTTTCGGCCATGCGTTTAATGCTGGGCGCTTTGATCTTGGCGATTATTTTTAAAGTTTGGCAGATCAATTTTAAACAAGTGAAATGGTCGTCTATTCTGAGCTATGGCTGTGCCTTAGCAGGGATGAATGTATTATTTTACTTGTCGATTGATCGTCTCCCGCTCGGCATTGCCGTCTCTTTTGAATTTATGGGCCCGCTCAGTGTCGCACTATTTGCTGCACGCCGAAAATTTGACTTTATTTGGGTCGGACTGGCTATTTTAGGCCTTATCCTACTTTTTCCTTTTGACCAAGCTGCACAACGACTTGATCCTGTTGGCATTGCCCTCGCCCTTGGCGCAGGTGCCTGTTGGGCACTCTATATTGTGGCAGGTCAGAAACCCTCTGGCGTTTCAGGCAACCATACGGTTTGTTTAGGTATGTTTGTCGGCATGTGTATGCTCATGCCAATTGCATTATTTGTAGGGATTCCTGCACATGCCTTTGAACCGATGAGCCTCTTTTATTTTCTTGCTTTAGCCACCTTAGCCAGTGCCATCCCCTTTAGCTTAGAAATGATTGCGCTCCGCAATTTAACGGCACTCAGTTTCGGAACGCTTATGAGCCTAGAACCTGCAATTGCAGCACTCTCTGGTTTTGTTTTCTTAAATGAACAATTACTTTGGACCCAGTGGTTAGCCCTTGCTGTCATCATCTGTGCCTCGATTGGGTGTACCTATACCACGCAAAAAGCCAAAGTCATTTAAATTCAAAATATGTTCCCACTGACAATGGATGAACTGCATGAATCTCAGACTCAATTTTTTGAATTCAAATTGAATCATGATGTGCTCAGTCCTGCTCTTACATCCGCCGAACCTTAGAATATTAAATTTAGAACCCATCATGATTTGATCAAATGTTAAAATTCACTCAACTGTCAGCATTAACCGCTATACTGTACTGACTCAAAAATAGGGCTCAACACCGCCCAACAACTGTGTGCCGCATGCCAAATTCACAACTTCTCGCTGTTGTTTTCATGGTGCTCTCCATGATTTCCTATCAGATCAGTGCATCATTCGCCAAGCAATTATTTTTGGTGCTTGATCCACTCAGTGTGACCATTTTACGACTCTGTTTTGCTTCAATTATTATTTGTTTAATGTTTCGCTCTTGGCACATTTTAAAACGACTTTCATTTTTAAAATGGCGTGATTTACTCTGCTATAGCGCAGCCCTGTGCCTCATGAATGTCTTATTCTATATGTCACTGGGCAAACTCCCTCAAGGCATTGCCGTTGGACTGGAGTTTATTGGGCCGCTAGGTTTGGCGCTGCTGTCGATAAAAAATCGTAGCGACTATATCTGGGTATTTTTGGCGATCTTAGGGATTGCGTTGATGGTGCCTTGGGGACAGGCTCAAAGCGGCAATTTCTCACTGATTGGTGCAGCTTGTGCATTGGCTGCCGGACTCTGTTGGGCCTTTTATATTTATTTCGGGCAAAAAGTGGTACACCAAAATATTGGCATGCATGCACTGACCATTGCCATTAGTTTATCGGCATTGACCTTATTACCTATCGGCCTCTATAACAACGCAGCAGCTTTAATGGACACACAATATTGGCCTAAAGCACTGTTGATTGCCATTTTAGCCACAGCGATTCCCTATGCCCTAGACCTCAAAGCCTTAAAGATTCTAAGCAAGCTAAGCTATGGCACATTGTCGAGTATCTCACCTGCTCTGGCAGCTATTACGGGTATGGTTTTATTGGGAGAACGTATCGGCATGTGGCAATGGATCGCACTGCTGTGTATTATGCTCGCCTCAGTCGGGGTGACGATGCGTTCCTCTAAATCGGAAACAGCCAACTAAATTATTAAAGGCAAAATAGTTAAATAAAAATGGCGGGATTGCCGCCATTTTTCAACACCTTGTCTAAGAACTCCTACATCTAAGCTTTTAAATACAAGGTTCGAAAAAGTCTAGCTTCTATAAAGGACTTAACCAGTCAGGCTGTCTTTATCCGCCTTCTTGTATTTTTTATATTCTGCCAAATATTGTTTGGCTAAACTTTCCTTTTGTTTTTCATCTAAGATTTTACCCGCTTGCTGAAAAAAGCCATGTTCTTCTTCCTGTAAATGATGATGCACAGTTTCTGAAAGTTTTTTGGCAATGGCCAGCCAGCCCGGATTGCTAAATTCAGTCTCAGTCAACTGCTCTAAAAGTTCGTCCATTTCATGATGTTCAGCCAAGGCATGACGGGTAATATTCAGCCCCGAATCGGTCATCATTAAAGGAATATAAAAATATCGGTCTTCCCCGACAGCATGCGCGAATAATTCATTTTTAAGTCGGTCAAACAAATCCCGACGTTCTGGACTATCACCAGAAGTTTGTACTAATTGTTCTGCAAGCGCTCTTTGTTGTTCATGACTTTGACGTAAAGCTTCAAAAATATTCATTCTGATGATGCCCTCTGATGCTTAGCGATAGCTGAGTATTTTTTTAATTCAGCAAAATAAAGTGCTTCATTTTTATACTAAACATATCCGCATCAGAATACAGCGCAGCTCTGTTAAGTTTTGTTTTAAGCTTGTCCCGTAAAGGTTTGATACCCTAGCCGTACAATCAAAATACTCACCAAAATCAAAAATAGAATTCGAATAAAGCCACTGCCGTATTTAATCGCCGCACGTACACCAACGATCGAGCCTAATATATTCGCCACAGCCATCATTAAGCCTATAGCAAATAACACATGGCCTGTGGGCGCAAAAAAACTCAATGCAGCCAAATTGGTGGTTAAGTTAGCCACTTTAGACAAAGCAGAGGCATGTAAAAAGTCTGCTTGTAGATAACGAATAAAAAAGAAGATAAAGAAACTACCCGTGCCTGGCCCAAAAATGCCGTCATAAAAGCCAATCACCAAACTACCAAGAGCGGCAAGACCGAGAATTTTAGGGGTCAGTTCTTGGCGTACATGCACCTGACCAAATTGTTTTTTGGCAAAGGTATAGATCGCAATCACGATCAACATGACCAAAACAAAAGGCCGTAAGACTTCTTTTGGAATCATCGATACACAAGCTGCGCCCACAAAGGAGGCAACGAATGCACAACTTGCAATGACCGCAAGTAATTTCCAACGTAGTTTAACTTGGCGTAAAAAGGAATAGGACGCTGAAGCCGTACCAAAGATCGAAGACAACTTATTGGTGCCAAACACCGTCGCCGGAGATAAGTGCGGCATGGCATTCATAATGGCTGGAATTTGAATTAATCCTCCGCCCCCCACTGCTGCATCAATTGCACCGGCAAAAAATGCAAAAAATAAGAGGCTTAAAATAATTTCAATGTCCATAAGAACTCTTCAATGCTGTATCAGCTACTCTAGATTTAACACACGCTTAGGCACCAAACGTTTACGGTCTGTAATTTCAGCCAGCCCTAAACAACGCTCACCTTCAAATACCAAGACCTGCGCTTCTGCCTCATGTTCAATATTACTTTCCATGCCACGACTGAAATATTCTGCACGCCCTTCTGGCGCTTGCACTTTGCAGAAATGATCGACGGGTGAATACACCGGCAGCAATAATGCTTCACGCTCCACTTCAGTCAAGCTTTCCAAATATTCAATGGTGTAAGTTGGATTAAGGTCAAAATGCCCCGTTTGCGTACGGTGTAGATAGGTCAAATGTCCAAAAGTACCTAATGCTTTGGCAATATCTTCGCCTAAAACACGAATATACGTGCCTTTGGAACAGGTGATGTCGAGTGTAATACTATTCTCATTAAATGATAATAACTCGATGGCATAAATCGAAATTGGACGTGCTTCACGCTCTATTTCTATGCCTTTACGCGCCAACTCGTACAGCGGGCGACCTTCTTTTTTCAGCGCAGAATACATCGGTGGAATTTGTTGAATATCTCCCAAGAACTGTGCCAACACCTGCTGAATCGTGGCTTCCGTCAAAACAGGTACGGCTTGTTCCATCAGTACCTCACCTTCCACATCACCCGTCGTGGTGCTGTGTCCTAAAAAGACCGTGGTTTGATAACGCTTGGTCGAGTCGAGCAAGAAATGTGAAAATTTCGTCGCTTCACCCAAACAAATCGGCAATAAACCTGAAGCCAGCGGATCAAGCGCACCGGTATGCCCTGCTTTTTGAGCACGAAATAGCCAACGAACCTTCTGTAAGGCTGCATTCGAGCTAATACCTAATGGCTTATTCAAAAGAAATACACCATGTACAGGACGACGTTGGATCTTAGGAGAGGCTTTTTTCATGTCAAAATTTGGCTAATACAGGAACAGCGCAATGGTAACAACCCACCTCTAACGTTTACAACTCTTCTATGTTTTTATCTGCGTTTTATGTCATATTGAGTTCGCATTTAGAACTCTAAAACAATTAAAAACGGAATAAAGGTGCATTGGGATATGCAAAAAAATAAACTTTGGCTCATCATTGCCTTGGTCGTTATCGCTGTTGCTGCATTTATATTTTGGCTGGCGCCAAAAGCATCACAAAATGATCCTTCAGATCAATCGATTCAACAACAAAATACGCCTTTAGCTCAGGGCGAAAGCTCTACAGCACAAGCTACAAGCGGTTCTTCACTGCTCAGTCCAAGTCAACAAGACACGGAAGTTAACTGTCAAATCAGTATGGATGGTTCAAACCGTCTGATCGTGAACGAACAAACGCGGAATTGTTTTGAATATTTCATCACTCAATATGGTGAAAAGTCGATCGATCAAATCAAAAAGGATTTTAAAGCCTACATTGCACAAGGTCATAAAGAACCGGCGCTGTCCCAAATTTATGATTTGTGGGATCGCTATATGAAATATCGTGAACAATTAGGTCATTTACAGCCACCGAGTGACGACAAAGAATCACCTCAATATTATCGCTCGATCTATAGCAGCACCCAGAATTTAAGAAAACAGTTCTTTTCTGATTATGAAATTGAAGGTTTATTTGGCAAGGAAAATACTTATCACGAATACACGCTAAATCGCATGGAAGTAGTAAATGACAAAAAACTGTCTGAGTCTGAAAAAGCCAAAAAACTAAAAGCCCTGTTTGATGAACTCCCAGAAGATTGGAAAGAAAATCTGGAACAAATCAATAAACTTGAAGATTTACGCAAACTCACAGCGGACATTAAAGCCCGTGGTGGATCAAGCGAAGAAATCCATCAAATGCGGTTAAATTTAGTTGGTCCAGAAGCCACTCAGCGCCTTGAAAATCTAGACAGCCAGCGCAGCTCTTGGAAATCTAGCGTAAATCAATACCTCACAGAGCGTGACAGTATTGTGAAAAGCAATATGAGTGACAGTGCTAAACAACAAGCAGTACAGCAGCTCCGTAATCAACATTTTAAATCCAAGGAAGATCAGCTCCGCGTTAGTACCTTTGAATCTGTACATGATCAAGGTGGAAAATTACCTTTTGCAGAATAAGTACAAATAACAATTTAAAAATAACTTCAATTTCAGGATGAAATGATGAAAAAACCACAAGCTCTTTTATGCGCAATCATCGCTGCCTCAGCAGCTGCCGCAACCTCACAGTCCCAAGCTGCAGCTGGACTTCAACATGTCACCGCCAATAGCTCGGCAAGCTATGCTAAGACCAAATACCCGATTGTATTTACCCATGGCATGTTCGGGTTTACTCGCATTGGCTTTGACAGCTTTGGCATGGATTATTTTTATCAAATTTTGCCGGATTTAGCCCGCAACGGTGCCAATACCTTTGCTGCCCAAGTTTCTCCGCTAGAGTCGACAGAAGTTCGCGGTGAGCAATTGCTCTCTCAAGTCGAAGAAGTCCTTGCCCTGACCGGACAACCTAAAGTGAACCTCATTGGTCATTCACATGGTGGGCCAACCACACGTTATATTGCAGCGATCAAACCTGAATATGTAGCTTCGGTAACTGGGGTTGCAGGCACTTATCGCGGCTCTCTAGTCGCAGATAAGATCCAAGCCAACAAAACCATTAATTCAGTCTTTGGTGTACTTGGCGATCAACTTTTAGCACCGATTATTACTTGGGCTGAAGGCAACTCGAGTCTCCCTAATAGTGTCGATGCATCACTCACCGCAATCAGTGAAAAAGGTTCTGCTGAATTTAATGCAAAATTTCCAACCGCAGCACTGGCAGCGAACTGCAACGAGTCGGGTGCCAAAGTCGACAATGGCGTGTATTACTACTCATGGACTGGTACGGCCCAAGCCACGAATGTATTAGATGTATTAGATACAGTGATTAGTCAGCTTGCCCCTTTGGCCTATGGAAATCGTGACAATGACGGTTTGGTTGGACGCTGTAGCACCCACATCGGACAAGTGATCCGTGATGACTACAATCACAACCACTTAGATGAAGTGAATATGGTCTTTGGTCTACGCAGCCTATTTTCACCTGACCCAGTTGCGCTCTACCGCCAACATGCCAATCGTTTAAAATTACAGGGACTGTAACTTCAAAAGTTGGCTCCCTTTCAGCACTGAACAGGACGTCTTTGGACGTCCTTTTTTGTTTACAATTTTTTTATTTGTACGCATTAAACAATTTAATTCAATAAGTTATTAAATGATAACAACTAAAATAAATAGCAAAAATAAAAGACGAATGTATATAAATATACTTGTCACCTCAACGCCGTCCATGTCCTAAAATGACATGGAATTTCAAACCGAGCATGAAAAAATGACAAGGCATCTTTGTCTATTCAAACTCTCTAAAATCAAAGATATGGCCTGGCCAGTCACAAAGATGTTGCTTAAAAACAGAGAGTATTTTCATGATTAAAAAGTAATAAAAACAACATCAGATCAAGGAACATTTATGCGATCTTTAGTAAACACGGCCAAGATGGCCTCTGTAGCTGCAGTTGCAGGCTTAGCGATGAGTATATCGGCAAGCACTCAAGCTGCGCCTAGCGTCCTCCAGGTGAAGGAAACGGCAAAATCGGACTACGCAAAAACCAAATATCCAATTTTAATGGTGCATGGTTGGCTCGGTTGGTCACGTATCGGCACCGACACCATCGGACTGGATTATTGGTACCAAATCTTGCCAGATATGGCACGAAATGGCTCAACCGTATTCGCAGCGCAATTATCTCCTGCAAATACCACAACACATCGTGGCGAGCAGTTAATTGCACAAGTTGAAGATGTTTTGGCTATTACAGGGAAGCCAAAACTTAACTTAATCGGTCACTCTCATGGTGGTCCAACTGTATTGTATGTTGCTCAAACAAAACCACAGTACATTGCGTCTATTACAGGTGTTGCAGGTACCTATCACGGCTCTAAAGTAGCGGATGATATTCAAGGCAACTCACTTTCTCGTACTGCCTTCAATATTTTAGGTGATTATATTGTCGGCCCACTGATTGCTTTAGGGCAGGCAAAACCTGAGCTTGAAATTGATTTCGATGCTTCTATGAAATCATTATCACAAACAGGTTCTGCTGCATTTAACAGTACGGTTGCAAAATCTGCTGTAGCTGACGGTGTTTTGGCGTCTTCAGAAAATTGCAGTAAGAACTTAAAGCAAGTCGACAGCAAAGGCATTCAATACTATTCATGGACCGGTGTTGCGCAAACCACGAACCTACTTGATATCGACACGATCCTGATGCAACTCGGGCCATTGTCTTATGGTAATAAAGACAATGACGGTATGGTTGCACGTTGTAGTGCTTATATCGGTAAAGTCATTAACGACAGCTACAAACTTAACCATACCGATTTAGCCAATATGATGTTCGGCTTAACGGGTCTATTTGCACAAGATCCTGTGGCACTGTACCGTCAACATGCTAACCGTTTAAAACTGCAAGGACTTTAATTTTTATCGTTGACGTTTCAATTCACTAAGGGGGCTTCGGCCCTCTTATTTACTTTTATCAATCTGAAGTTCTTGATCTTTTATTTTGTTACATTTAGCGGCGCAGTTAATCTTTTTCAATTTGCAACAGGTGATCTTTATTGCTTTATTAGAAGTGACAATAAATATTGTCATAAAACAATAATACATTGAGGATCGCTCATGAAATACGGACCATTTTTAGCAGGTTTAATTGCAGCTACATTCATCGGTAATGTATCTGCATCGCAAGCAACCCAAGTCACCGCCAAAGCTAGTTCTAGCTATGCAAAGACCAAATATCCAATCGTATTTAACCATGGTATGGGTGGTTTCATTACCGTCGGTACGGACTCATTTGGACTCGACTATTGGTATCAAATCCTGCCTGATCTTGCCCGCAATGGTGCAAATGTCTGGGCAACGCGCGTATCGCCGTTTAACTCCACCGAAGTACGTGGCGAACAGCTTCTACAACAAGTCCTTGAAATCCGAGCACTCACTGGTGCAGATAAAGTGAATTTAATTGGACATAGCCATGGTGGACCAACGATTCGTTATGTTGCCGGTGTTCGCCCAGATGTCGTGGCTTCATTAACCAGTGTTGCAGGACCTCATCAAGGCTCCCCTGTTGCAGACTTAATTTTAAAAGCTGAAGGCACCGCTGTGGAAGCACCCTTGGTTGGAGCTGTGAATTTTGTCTCTAAAGCCATCGTTTGGGCGCAAGGTCTAGATCCAAAGACTTACCCTCATGACGCATTGGCAGGTGGTTCAAGTTTAACGCTAGCGGGTTCTGCAAAGTACAATACCGCATTCCCTCTGGGCTTGCCTAAATCCAATTGTGCTGATGGTAATAGCGTGGAAAAAGGCATTTATAACTATTCATTTACAGGTGTGGGCCAAATCACCAATATTTTAGATTTAGACTCAGCACTAAAAGTGACCGCATTACTGATCGATGGCGGAAAAGACAATGATGGCCTCGTATCACGCTGTAGTGCCAAGTTTGGTAAAACCATTCGTGATAACTACAACTGGAACCATTTAGATGAAGTCAACCAAGTGCTTGGTCTCAAAGCGTTGTTCGCACCAGATCCTGTCGACGTTTATCGTCAACATGCCAATCGTTTAAAACTTCAAGGTTTATAATTTAGTAAAGCTATACATTAAACCCTGTAAATTCAGGGTTTAATGATATTTTCATTAATCAATGTACAAAATCATCTTCATTCCGTCGATTAGTTCGCACATTTTACTTTCCTTTTCTTATAATCCTTAATGACAATAAAAATTGTCAAATAGACGCGTTTGTCTATTTCCAAACTGAACTGAATCACAGTTTGAATACCAAAACAAAAAGAAAGGAATGAAAAATTGCTCTGCGCCACGCTCCTTGCAAGTATGGCAGTGACCCAAACGCATGCTGCATTAGGTATACAGCAAGCGACCACTAAAAAAGTCATCGACAATTATGCTGAAACCAAATACCCCCTAGTATTTGTACACGGGATGTTTGGTTTTAATCGCTTAGGCGGTGCCGTTTTTAGTCTAGATTATTGGTATCAAGTCCTCCCCGATTTGGCAAGCCATAAGGCTACGGCCTTTGCTACACAAATCTCCCCGTTGGAGTCCATTGAAGTTCGTGGAGAACAACTGTTAGACCAAGTTGAACAAGTAGTTGCGATTACTGGCAAACCTAAAGTGAATTTAATTGGTCACTCACATGGTGGCCCTACGGCTCGATATATTGCTGGTGTACGACCTGATTTGGTTGCCTCTGTCAGTACAGTCGCAGGAACCAATGACGGTTCACCTGTGGCAGATTTAGTACAGAGTGTGCCGATTTTAAATGGCGTATTAGCGACTGTTATGGATGCCTTAATGACCCCAGTGATTAACTTCGCCCAGCAGTCTAATCTGCCTTCAAATTTTAAAGCTTCGATCTACAGTATGTCTCAACCAGGTGTGAAAGCTTTTAATGCAAAATTCCCGCTCGGTATGCCTGCAACCAAATGTGCTGATGGCCCAAGTGTTGCCAATGGCATTAGCTTCTATTCATGGACAGGTATTTCCAACACCACCAACTTACTTGATCCAGATACGATCTTTACCGCAATGGGGCCAATTGCATTTAGCGGACAACCGAACGACGGCTTAGTGAGCCAATGTAGCAGTAAATTGGGTAAAACCGTCCGTGATAATTACAAATGGAACCATTTCGATGAAGTCAATCAAGTATTGGGCTTGAAGGGACTATTTGCACCAGACCCTGTTTCAGTCTACCGTCAACATGCCAATCGTTTGAAACTTCAAGGTTTATAACTTTCTTTCATGCATAAAAAAATGCGCCTAAAGGCGCATTTTTTTACAGCGTTGTAAAACAAATTATTTTGCTTTACGAGCTGGTAATTTTTCACGAATACGTGCAGCTTTACCAGACAATTCACGTAGGTAGTAAAGTTTAGCACGACGAACGTCACCACGACGTTTCACTTCGATACCAGCAACGATTGGTGAGTGAGTTTGGAATACACGCTCAACACCGAAACCGCTAGAAATTTTACGTACTGTGAACGCAGAGTTCAAACCACGGTTTTTCTTAGCAATTACAACACCTTCAAATGCCTGAAGACGTTCACGCTCACCTTCTTTTACTTTAACTTGAACAACTACTGTGTCACCAGGAGCAAAAGCAGGGATGTCTTGTTTCAACTGTGCATTTTCAACAGCTTGTACTAAAGGATGTTTACCGCTCATGGGGTATCTCCGATTATGCGAGTTAGAAGAGGTCTAATCATCGCTGGGGCTAGAGGCTAAAGCGCATAGACCCGATTGACTTTCCCTTTATGCTTGACCGCTTCAATGCATAAAGAGCCTAATATAAGATTTAAAAAATTTAAACCTTGGAATCTTTTAGCCATTTCTTTTGCTGCTTGGTCAATTCAACTTTTTCAACCAACTCAGGTCGGCGTTCTAAAGTGCGTTGATATCGCTGCAAAAACCGCCATTTCTCAATATTGGCATGATGTCCCGATTTTAATACTTCAGGAACATCTAAACCTTCAAAATGGTCTGGCTTGGTATATTGTGGGCAATCTAAAAGACCATCCACAAATGAGTCTTGCACATGTGATTGCTCATCAGACATTGCATTCGGCAAACGTCGAATAATACTGTCTAATAAAACCATCGCAGGAAGTTCACCGCCTGAGAGTACGTAATCCCCAATTGACCATTCCTGATCAACATATTTTTGGATTAAGCGCTCATCGACGCCCTCATAACGACCACATAACACAATCAATCCATCGTAATCGACAAACTGCTGTACTGCCGGTTCATTTAGAGTTTTGCCCTGCGGTGACATATACACCACAGGAACATGAACAGCACCCGCTTGCTTGGCAAGCTCTTTGGCACGTTGAATTGACTTTGCTAAAGGCTCAGCCATCATCACCATACCTGGACCACCACCAAATGGACGTTCATCCACTCGTTTGTAGTTCCCTTCAGCAAATTCTCGTGGGTTGATGCAATGGACTTGCACAAGATCACGTTTTGCTGCGCGCCCGCTAATTCCGTACGCTGTAATCGCTTCAAACATTTCAGGAAAAAGCGTAATGACTGCAAAAAACATCGCAGATTCCTCTATTTTCCTGCTGCGTCAATCCTTAAAGGATTAGTAATCTACGCCCCAATTTACGTAGATACGACCAGCTTCGAGATCAACACGCTGTACCACATCTTTATGCCATGGAATCATACGCTCTTCGCTATCAACACTTTCGGCAGTGGCACGTACCACCATCACATCGTTAGCACCTGTCTCAAACATTTCATGGATTTGACCGAGATTGACTTCTTGATCTTCATCATCTAGACCTAACACAGTTAGACCTTTCAAATCTGACCAATAGAACTCGTCTACACCCGCTTGAGGCAACTGAGTTTTTGAAATCCAAACATTGGTACCAACTAAGCCATCTGCTGCTGTGCGATCACTCACACCTTTTAGCGAAACGACTAAGCCTTTACCATGCGGTTTCCAACGTTTTACATCTACAATTTGCCAACCTGCTTTGGTCTCAATGTACCAAGGGAGGTAGTCAAAAATATTGCTCATAGGTTCTGTATTGGAATAGACCCAGAGCCACCCATTTAATCCATATGCTGAACGTAGCTGTCCAATCTGAATACGATTTTCGGGAACATTCTGTGTTGGTGTCATGGGTAACCTACTACTAATTAAGCAGTAGCTGCAGCTTTCTTAGCTTCAGCAGCTAAAGAAGCAACACGTTCTGAAGGTTGAGCACCTTGTGAAACCCAGTGAGCAAAACGGTCAGCATCTAAACGAAGTTTTTCTGCTTTACCTTGAGCTGTAGGGTTGAAGAAACCGATACGTTCGATGAAACGACCGTCACGTGCATTACGGCTATCAGTCACAATGATTTGATAGAACGGACGTTTTTTAGCACCACCGCGTGCAAGACGAATAACAACCATGATAGAACCTTATAGTTTTTACGGATTATCCCTGTACCGACCATCGATACATTTCAAACCCCTTTCATAGAGGGCAATATTTTACGTGAAATTTGCCCTGAATGAAAGATCAAAAAGTGTTTATCCACAATTTTGAATTTGAGGTTATTTGCCGTCCCAGTTTGAGGTGGCAGAAAGACCATTACAACTATTTACACCTTTTTCCCAGAAACGTTGACCTTGCTCATTGAGACAAATCCACCCATTACCCGCTTGTGTAGTTCCAGCTTTTGGTTTAGCTACCAACTCCCAAGTTGAAGATGTGGTGTTTAACGAAAGATCATATAAGGAAGTACCAGATATTGGTGTTACCGAAGCCCCGTATATTTTCGAAATATTAGTGTTTAAATAATTTCCTTTTGCTACCTTTAAATGCATTAAGGTTTTACCAATAGTAATCATTTCAGCTTGCGCATCTGTACGATGAGTACGAACTTTATAATTCTGATAAGAAGGGTAAGCAATGGCAGCTAATATTCCAATAATTGCTACAACAATCATAAGTTCAATTAATGTAAAACCTGTTTTATGCATCACCAATTTTCTCCCGCTGAACATGATACGTAACCTGTTATGGAAGCTGTTTGCTTACAACGCACCCCAGTACTCGTAAGTAAATAATTAAAATTTTTAGGATCTGCACTTACAGCTTTAATAGCCCACCCTTGACCAGTAGAAGTACTTGCTATTAAAAGTGGATTCCCAGTCATGTTATCAACAATCGATAAAGTATATTTGGTCGTAGAATTTTCTAATGGCAATGTAAGTAATTGTTTACTCGCATCAAATGAAGAAACTTTAGGTGCAATTGGGGTTGGGTACAAATAGCTTGCATTAAACCCGCGATAACTAAAATTTCTCGATTTATGTCGTTCTAATTGCTCCGCTAATTTTTGCATTTCTTGTTGCGCTTGTGCAGCATTCCCCTTACGCACAAAATGTTGATAGCTTGGTATCGCAATTGCGGCAAGAATTGCAATAACAACAACGACAACCATAAGTTCAATCAAGGTAAATCCTTGATTGCACTTATTCAGTTTCAATTTTCTTTTAAAAGGCTTAATCATAGGCTTAATCCGCTTTTGCATAACGTTCAAACCAACGATTAGGAATAAATCTAATAGAACCACCAGCAGTAATAAACTTATTATCTGTGTTGCAATCATCACCAATACATCCAACCCCCATATCAGCTGGATCTGGAACTACAATAGATTTTTTGCCTGAATCCTCATAAGGACCTACATTTAAATTTACTATCCCTGCCCCTAAATTGTAAACATAATTAGCATTTTGTGGGCATACACCCGTTGGTAAACAAAGTCGTTGTGTAAAGCTGTGCCCTTTTACCCCAGCCCCACAACTTGAGGATGTACCGTTATTCGAAGCATCATATTGAGTAACATATAGACTTCCCTCCATAGCAATGAGTGGAGTCAATCCTTTAATAATGCTCGCACCAGCATCCTCTCTATTTTCAAGTGTGGCACTAAATTTCTTCTTAAATGGGTAGTACCATCCCCCCCATCCTGTAGATGAATTTGCATTTGCACCTAATATAAGAGCTTCGGTACTATCACTACGTACTACATTTTCATTATCAATAAATTTCAATTGGCTAGTCGACGCAGTCTCACTATCTTCTGTTGCTAATGTACGAGCTCCGATATGCGTCTGCGGATAAAAAGTGCCATCCGGATGGATATCATAATCATAAATAGCATAAACAGCATCATATTGTAGACCTAATGGATCTTTTTTACCTGTAGTAGCTGGAGAATCATCTGTAGCCAACAAAGGAGAACTTTTGTTTCCAGATACAAAGCTCACAACAACAATATTCGCACCTTCTTTCTTACCTGCACTATGGTGCGCTGTAAAAACAGGCGACATATAAAATCGTGGAGCTATACCATCATACTTCGTAGCTGTTGCACTAACGTTTTGTAAATTTAAAATTTGGGTTACCTGAGAATCAAAGCCATCTGCTTTCCCATCATTTTGGAAATCCACTCGGAATGCTTGACCAGCCAAATCACCAAAGTAAATATGATCAACGATACCATCATTATTTCGATCAATCGTTTTGATGTCACTAGCTACACTGTATTTTAAATTTGTATTCTTTGAATGTTGCACCCCTTCGTCTGCAGATTCATCTAAAGAGTCCGCATACCAAAGTAGGTCGCCATTGTCAGCATCAAACATGTAAACACCAGAGCCTTTTTTATTATCTTGCGAATAATTATAATGCTCATAACCCGCATACCCAGTACGAATACCATTAGCATACAAACCGTCACCTTGATCACCACCCGCATCGTAACCACCACCAACAAACATCACAAGTTTACGTTGCCCTTTCCAGTTCACATAATCCAGTTTAGGTTTAGACCAGCTTTGCGCCATATTTTCAATGGCCTTAAATGCTTTTCCACTTGCATTGGCTTTCGAATACACTTTCCCTGTCGTTGGATCGATATGGAATTTCAATTTTGGACTCTCAATATTTGTTAAATCCAATGAATAATAGCTACGCCCCCCCATGCGTAAACCGCCATAGACCCATTGTTTTCCATTCAGATTTTCAACATCATCTTTAGAGCCACCAATAACATTACGTACAGCTCCATTAACCGTTAGAGTACCATCGGATTTAGTCACATAAACTGTATGAGCTGTCCACTCTCCATCAATTCCGTAATACAAAGCATCCTTACCACCAGCTAGATTACCCGCATTTTCTCTAAAAGTTTCAGCTTGCTTTTCAATCATCTCCTTTGGAACAAAGCTAAACTTTTCAATGCCAGTTACAGCATCTACAACGCTCAATAAGCCTTGAGTTGTACCAAACATGACATAATCTTTTCGGTCAACAGAGCTAATTTCAACCTTTTGAGTTGTAGCATTTCGTGTTGCTACAGCCTTACCCTCTTGGGTCAATAAAACTGGCAATGAATGATAAACACTACCCATTTGTCGAATACTTGCAATTGCGTTCGTTAAATTAAGATTGTTTGTTTCGGTTTCTGTACTAATATTATAGCCAAGTAAAGTCATCAAACCTCTAACTCGTGCTGCATTATCAGTTTTGGTTTTAGCATCAGTAGTATAAGTATAATCGATACGATTTAAGTCGAAATTTTGACCTACTCTTTCATCTTCTGCTTTAGAAGCATCGTAATCATAGTTTGTCAACAACTTTCTTCCTGCAGTTGTTGTTGAATCACCTTTCTCATCAATTGTTGTTGTAGTGCCTAAAGCCAACTGACTCAGTGCACCGCCTTTCGAAAACACAGGTGCATTTTCAGGATAGGTAATACCTGATTTTGCCCACTGATCTGTTAAATCTTGTAATTTGCTTTTTAAGACAACCGTTTGACTCACACTTCCATTTTCATCGGCATAAACCCCACCATTTACAACATAATATTTCTTTAAATTACCAAACCACAATTGACGAGTATCTGCTGGATCAACCTTTGGCTCAAATTGAGGGAAATAGGCATATTTTTGAATAATTTCAGGGTTCAAAGCATCCATAGGTACCGTAGAAGAACCCGTACTCATTGAGGGAATATCTTTACTAATTTCATCAATAAAGTTGTTAATACTATCTACAACACTTTTCGAGTTCGTCCCAACATACCATTTACCACCACCAATCGTACCCCAATCCTTAGCATCCTGAACATCAGGGTTTGTATCAGAACTAAAACCAGAACTAAATCCTACTACTGCAGTTTTAACCTTTAATCCAATTGGGTTTTTCTCAGGGTCTAATAAACTTTGTGCAAAATTACCGATACATGTCCAAGAATTAGCATCATTTTTATAACCTGTCCTTTTGCCTAATTGACTATTTGCACAGTTAAATGAACTCCCTTTACTCCCTAAAGCACTACTCATTAACTGATATGATGTACCAGCTTTATCGCTCGCTACAGTACCATTAGGTTCTGGTTCACCATCTGTTAGGAAATAGATCCCTTGTCCACTACATTCTTTTTTGGCTTTTGCTGTATCACTACTACCTAATTGTGCAGTAATGGAGTCTGGTGACTGATAAACATTTCCATTTTTTGATGTGGAAATGGATTCTGTTGCAAATCCTGAAAAGGAGGGTTGAGTTAAATAATAATTACCAACATATCCATCAATAGTACCACTAGCACCCTTAGTTCCTGAAGGAGGGTTTCCATTATACCAATATCTCCAACCATTATCGTAACATGAGCCGTCAGATTTAAAATAAGTATTACAATATGCGTAATAATTATTCCAACCAGAAGTCATGCCAAAATATTGTTGTAACGATATATTTGTTGTCGGTCTTGTTCCCATCAAATATGCTGCTGCTTCAGCATAAGCATAAGGTGTTGGAGTACCTCCACCCGCACTTAAATTATTAATCGCTGTTAGTAAGGTATCTCGGTGGGTTTCGTCTCTATATTTATTAATCTCTTCATATACAAATCTACAATCATCCCGATTTCCATAGTTACAATCACTATTTGTAGTAAATTTAAGTGGAGAAGAATCAGTATAATCCGTTGAAGATGTTGTATCGCCTGCCCATGTTAAACAGTTGTAATTAGCATTATCCCATGTTGTGCATTTATTATAATAAATAGTATCTACATTTTTGCCTTTATTTTTCGTCCTATTTGTGTACCTTATCCAAAGTGGTTTTCTATACGTCGAATCCAATACTTTATTGCCAGTTCTTGTACCTAATGCTTTCGCAGGTACTAAGATACGACCAGTATCTCCACTAAAATCAGATAACCCTATGACGATTTTGTCATCTACTCGAGGTATAGTTGCTGTGCCAGATAAAACATCTCTCAAACCTTGTTTGAGAATCGTTAGACGCCTTAAAGAATTATTCGAAGTCGCCTCTCCAGCCATTGTCCAATTCATACTTCCTGACGTATCTAGCATCAACAATAAAGTTGCAGTTCCTGTACTATCCTCAGGAATTTTATAGATTTCCAAATCAGCCGCAAAGCTAGGAGCACTTGCACAAATTAAAGACGTTATTGCAGCTGCAATCGTACCAACCTTAAATTGATTTAAGCCTTTTTTTACTTGCACTTTTTGCTCAAGTACATCTAGGTCAGATTTTTTCATTTCATACTTTTTCATGATTTACTCTCCCATTACGATGCACGAACAGGCTTCATGGTATATTCCATTTCCTGCGTACTATATGGCACATTTTTAGAAGATAAGCAGTCTGTTACTGTCTCATTATCAATTACATCATCCACAAAACTTGTGAAGCTTTTCAGGCATGTATTAATTTCTGTCTTTGAACTCTCGCTCAGATTTGGAAGAATTGATGTTGCTGTAATTACAACTTTCTGGATTCCGGTACTTTTCGAACTTTCCTTATCATCGCCTTCCATCATATGCTCCCAATCTCGACTATTTTCAGCAGCGCGTACAGTAACTTGCGTTAAAACTGCATTTCGACCACTAATAAAATCAGTCAAGCGATCTAACTTACAAAATCCATTTGTGCCCATATCACTATTTTTGATTGAAGAGCCTTCCCAATAAACAACACTGGCTAAACGACTGCCTTCAAAATTATCCGCGGTTTCCCCTCGTATACAAAAGACTAGTTCTTTGCCTTTGTTTTCAGGTCTTAACGTGTAATTCAACATCCCGTCACCAATTCGCATATTTGCAAAAGACAAATCATCATCAGTTTTATTTTCTAGGGTCACAAACACTGAATCACTAGTCTGCTTAAGCAATGCTTGTGCTTGTGCATTCGTAGAGATTTTCAAGGAAGTAATGCTTCCCCGTATAGCCCAAGTTCCAATTAATGTAATTAATACAAGCATGATTAAAACAACGATTAATACTGAACCTTGTTGTGACCATTTGAGATTATTAGCTTTCATATCTTATCCTCACTCAATCCCAAAACCATTTCTAAGAGCGATGGTTTGAGTAACGACTGTCCTAAAATACAAAGCGTTTCGATCATCTTCGGACAATTTAGAATTTACATTTAAAACATTAAATTTATCTTCGTTATCAAAGAATTTATTATTATTCACACTGTCCGTAGAACGGACCAACAATCCAATTTGCACCGAGACAATTTGTGGTTTTTCACCCTCAAGCTCTCGATAATCCTCAATATTTATATAACTAAAACAGTCCAATTTAGAGTCTGCTTCAATTCCAGAAGTCACATCATTACCATCACCATCTTTGACTGTTGATGTAATAGATGAACAACTTTCATTGGCACCATCATAAGCCACACCTAAACGAACACTAAAATGATCAACTCTTGGAATAATAATTTCTCCATTTCCAGTTAACCCGTTTAAAGCTGTGTTCGTTTTTGCTGACTCTTCTGTATAACGCGTAGCTTTACAGGCAAATGCTAGCGGTTCATTTGGATCATTACGGCTTGTATCTTTTCTTAAAAAATAACGTTCAACAACATAATCAGTTACAGTAAGCCCAGTACCCTCACAGTCAAATTGATTTGGAGTGTTGACCTTATATTGAATGACCAATTGATCACTATGCTGATCTTTTAAATTTGATTCACCTATTGCACCACGCGTTAATAAGCTTTCATCGATTGTAAAATCCAAATCACCATCTGCTTTAACGTTATTTGAAATATTATTAGCAGCTAAAACGATCCCACCATATAAAACCTTATCATTTATATATGGCTGTGAAGAATTCAAATTTGCCAATCGAATTGAATCAATAACCGAACCCAAACCAAAAAGTGATGAATTTTGCAAATTCATCATGGCTTGCTGCACAGTCACACTACGCTGACTTGTCAAAAATAATTGAACAGCAATAGCACTCACCAACAGACCCAAAACGAGAGCAATCATCAGTTCAATTAAAGTAAAACCGCGCTGTCTAGTATTAAAGCTCATTAAAATGTCTCCATAACTAAACATTTGGAATCAACCACATATGTGCCTGTATTAGAATCAATACAATTGGTTAAATCATCACTGCTAATCGTCGTTTTCCCCCAAGCGACATAAATACAATTTAAATTACTTTTAACGCAGTCAGCTACAATAATCGATTGGCCACTTTGAGATGTTTTTTCTAATATCTCCATCGCATCATATTTCGCCATAGTAGTAGAGTTGCACTTTGGGATTGCTAGGGATTTAGGCGAAGTAATACTATTTGTACCTACACAAGAATCATTAGTAGATTTTTCATTGATTGCCTTTTTATATTCAGATAAAGCTGTACGATTTACCCGTATACGCTCAGCTAAATCACGTGCGAGATTCATTGCCACCGTATTTTCAGTTGCTTCTTGAGCAGCATCCATTGCCCGTAATTGTAAGGCAGCAAATCCCAATACGCCTATAGCAAGGATAAATAGAGCAACTAAGACCTCCATTAATCCAACGCCCTTTTGTACACTCTTATTCATCATGAGCAGGTTCCCATAGTGATTGTATCGACTGTTCCAACTTTTGACACATGAATCGTTCGACTTTCACCAATTTTTTTATTGCATAAAGTAAATTCCAAAGGCACAACTTGGGGTATTTTTTCTGGATTATCATCTGGATCTGTATCACAAGGAGTTGGTGTCACAGCGGGTTTAGGATTACATACCGGGTTATCTATAAGCTTTTCACGTTGTTTTGCAATACCTAGACCAGTAAAAACAACATCAATTGAATCACTACTTAAAGCTATATCCTCATTTGGAGATACCCAATGAAATACAGAAGGTGTATGCGGTGGGCAAACTTGTTTGCCACTACCATCATCTGGACATTCTAATTTGAGAGTAATCGGCTTTCTTAAAACAATTGCCTGTCCTCGAACCTCACCAAACAATAATGCAAATTCTTTTGTAGTCATATCTAACTGCTTACGAGCTATTAAATTACCAAACGAAGGCGCAGCCAGCATGGCGATAATCGCCATCACAGCAATCGTCACCATCAACTCAATTAACGTAAATCCATTATTTTTCTGCATACTCCCCCCAAGGCGCGCCAAACTTTACCCTATTAAAAATAATATCTAATTAAATTACAAAACAAACACAAATAAGGATAAAAGGCATAAAAAAACAGATAATTGCCAAAAAGCAATTATCTGTCAATTCTTAAAAAAATTCAGAATGTTAAGTCATTAACACTTTATGCTTGAGTTACAGGAATACGTAACTCTTTTGGCAAACTAAATGTAATATTTTCTTCGCGGCCATCAAGCTCTTGCGGTGCTTTTGCTCCCCAATCTTGTAGGCGCTGAATTACCTGTTTAATTAATATTTCAGGTGCAGATGCCCCTGCAGTTACACCAATTTTAGTCTGTTCATTAAACCATTCTTGCTGTAACTGATCGGCATTGTCCACCAAATAGGCATGCTTACCCATCCGCTCAGCCAGTTCACGTAACCGGTTCGAGTTCGAAGAATTCGGTGAACCCACAACCAAAACAACATCACATTGTTCAGCAAGATCTCGTACGGCATCTTGGCGGTTTTGAGTGGCATAACAAATATCATCTTTGCGTGGCCCCTGAATTTCAGGGAACTTCTGACGTAGGGCATCAATTACTTTTGCTGTGTCATCTATAGAAAGCGTTGTCTGAGTTACAAACGCTACTTTTTCGGGATGCACTACTTTTAGATCTGCAACATCTTGCTCATCTTCAACCAAATAAATCGAACCACCATTTTTGGTATCATATTGGCCCATTGTACCTTCAACCTCAGGGTGACCTTCATGACCAATCAAAATCGCTTCCACGCCTTCACGTGCGTATTTGGTCACTTCTATATGTACCTTGGTCACCAAAGGGCAGGTCGCATCAAAAACTTTTAGCCCACGGCGCTCAGCTTCTTGTTGTACCGCTTTAGACACACCATGCGCACTGAAGATCACGATATTGTCATCAGGCACTTCATCCAGTTCATCCACAAATATTGCACCGCGTTGACGCAAGTCGTCCACCACAAATTTATTATGTACTACCTCATGACGCACATAAATTGGGGGGTTAAAGCATTCCAGTGCTCGGTTCACAATCGCGATGGCGCGATCAACACCTGCACAGAAACCGCGTGGATTAGCTAAAACAATTTCCATAGAATCCTCAATGCCCACTCAATTTTACGGGTATCACTTGAAATAAATGTAAACAATAGACGTCTGACTATTTTGTTTGGCGCGCGTCTGCTCTAAAATAGAGAAGATATTTTATCATATCAGGAAAAATATCATGTCGGGTCTCTTGTTTGTCGTTTCTGCTGCTTCGGGAACAGGCAAAACATCCCTCGTTAAAGCCCTGCTTGAACGTGTAAACAATTTACATGTCTCTGTTTCTCATACCACTCGTGGTCAGCGTCCTGGCGAATTAGACGGCGTACATTACCATTTTGCAAAAAAAGAAGATTTTTTATCTTTGGTGAATGAAGGTGGCTTCATTGAATATGCAGAGGTTTTTGGTAATTATTACGGCACTGCACAGCGCACAGTAAAAGAACAATTGGCCAAAGGTCATGACGTTTTACTTGAAATTGACTGGCAAGGTGCTGAACAGGTTCGTAAACTTTTTCCTGAATCTAGACAAATTTTTATTCTCCCTCCGAGTCAGTTCGATTTACGTCAACGCTTATCCAATCGTGGTACAGACTCTGTTGAAGTGATTGAACATCGCCTCAGCTGTGCCGTAGAAGATATGCAGCAATATGTTAATTTTGACTATGTCATTATTAATGATGACTTTAATAAAGCACTGCATGACTTAGAGTCTGTGATTATTGCCAATCGTCTTGTTTTAAAACAACAAGCCATGCGCCATGAAAAACTGATTGAGAAATTAATCACCCCTACGGAACAGTGATTAAAACTTGAGTCTATAGACAAAGCACCTTATACTGCACAGTCTGTTAAAAATTTATATTCAAACGAGAATTCTTATGGCACGCGTAACCGTTGAAGATTGTTTAGACCATGTAGACAACCGCTTTGAGCTTGTACTAGTGGCAAGCAAACGCGCGCGTCAATTGGCACGTCAAGGTATCGAACCTACTGTTGAGTGGGACAATGACAAACCAACCGTTGTTGCTCTTCGTGAAATCGCAGCGGGTCACGTTTCTAAAGACATTTTGAAACAACGTGAACAAGACTACCAAACTTCAAGTTTAGACCTTGCACTTTCTGCAAATAACCTAAACTTAGACGGTTTTTCTTTCCAATAAGATCAACCTGACCTTGAAAGCCTAGTTTTTAACTAGGCTTTTTTTATGGATTCTCTTTAATATTTTACTCAGAACAGTTATAACATAAGCTTAAGAAGTGCAAAGCAAGCGAAAAAGATTTTCATTTTTTTAAACTAAAAAATTGACAAGTCATGCAATATGCATTTCATTAAAGTATTAACCGTTTCATTTGTAAATCAGTAGTAAAAGGGTGTTCTATGCCAGGCCCAATGGTCAGCCAAGCCAAGCAACAGTTAAATGTGATAATCGACGCTTACCTTTCAGTAAGTGATGTCGAACGCGTGCTTGAAGCTTGCGACTATGCGGATATTGCCCATGATGGTATTACCCGTAAAAGTGGCGAACCCTACATCCTTCATCCGATTGCGGTGAGCTGTATTTTGGCGCATATGCGTCTTGATGCGGAAACTTTAATGGCCGCTTTACTGCATGATGTCATCGAAGATACTGAATTTACTAAACAAGATATTACTGAAAAATTTGGTCTGACCGTTGCTGAACTCGTCGACGGCGTCACCAAACTCAGCCATTCTAGCGATAAAGAATATAATAAAGCTGCATCCTTCCGTAAAATTCTGCAAGCCACCCTACAAGACCCACGTGTCATTATTATTAAACTGGCAGATCGTTATCACAATATGACCACACTGGGTGCTTTACGCCCCGATAAGCGTGCTCGTATTGCCCAAGAAACCTTTGAAATTTTTGTGCCTATGGCACGCCTTGTCGGTATGAATGAAATGGCCGACAACCTTGAACATTTGTGTTATCAAAATCTAGATTTAGATATGTATAACAATGTTCAAGAAGCTTTATTACAAACCAAACCGAAACGCTGCGAATACCAAACCAAGTGGGAAAACAACCTCACCACCCTACTTGAACAGCACCATATTACAGGTCGAATTAAAAAGAAGAATAATAATATTGAATTACTTCGCCACTTTGTAAAAAACGATATCGATCTGCAAGAGCTCACCCATAGTCATGCCTTTGAAATTATTTTACAAAGCATTGCAGACTGTGACCGACTTGCAGACATCCTCAAAGAAAGTTTTAAGGTTTTAAATTACGCCGATCATATCCGTCGCCCACTCCCAGGTGGCAACCAGTCACTGATGATGCGCTTAAAAGGTGAAAAGACCATTTTATCACTGACTATCCAAACAGAGCTGATGCGTAAAGCGGCGCGCTTTGGTGTGGTCCTCGGAGAAAATGCACCACAAGCTTGTCGCTCAGCGATCCAAGCCTCCATGCAAAATTTAAACGTGTTAGTCGATGGCGCATGTGCCAAGACCACATTTAGTGAATTACTCGATTATCTACATCAAGAAAAAATTTGGGTCTACACCCCACACGGTCATTTGCATGAACTCCCTCAGGGTGCCACAGCTGTTGATTTTGCTTATTCAGCGAGCTTATTTTTGGGCAACCATGCTGTTGGTGCGAAAATTAATGGTGAAACCAAACCCCTTTCAACACCATTATTGAGTGGTCAAGTCGTTGAAATCATCACCGATGTTCTTGCAACACCGAATCCTGACTGGTTGAGCTTTATTAACACCCAAAAAGCCCGTCGTGCATTACAAAATATCCTCCGTGACCAAGACCAAGACGAACAACGCTTAGTTGGTCAACAAGCTTTAAATCGCGCATTAAAACTCTTTAACCGTTCTGTGAGTGATTTGACATTAGCCGATTGGGAAAATGTGCTGAATTGGCGTCATTTAAATGATAAAGAACAATTATTTGAACAGATTGCCGTGGGCGACTTACTACCTCAATTGGTTGCCAATCATTTATATGCTCAAGACACCATTCAGAGTTCAAATTCTGCACGCTTGATCTTAGGTACTGACGGTGTCGACGTGAAATATGCGCACTGCTGTAACCCGGTTTTAGGCGATCCGATTCAAGGTCATTTATCACGTCGTGGTTTGATTGTGCACCGTTCACGTTGTCATAATTTATTGCATGAACAGCATTTACATCCTGAAAATATCATGCCTTTACACTGGACCACAGAAGACAGTGAAGACATTAGTTTTACAGCCTATTTATGCCTAAACATGCTGTTAAATGATGAGCAAATTTCAGAACTGATCTATCTATGCCGTAAAGAAAAAGTGGGTGTAGAGACTGTCCGCTCACATGAAGAAAAAACCTATGTGAATATTGTTGTACATAACCGTAAACAAATTGCCGAAATTATCCGTAATTTAAGAATGCATTTTGGCTTCCCACGCATCAGTCGTTTGGCACAACCTGTTGCCATTGCTGAGCCTGCGAAAGTTGCCAGCTAACCTGACACCGCATTTTTATATATGTTGTGTCTGTGATGATAATAGGAGAAATAGATGTCCCGCCAGGTAATCCATACTGAAAATGCACCCGCTGCAATTGGTACTTACTCACAAGCCATTTTAGTGGGCGACACTTTGTATTTATCAGGTCAAATTGGCTTAGATCCATATAGCATGGAGCTGGTAGAAGGCATTGAAGCTCAAATTCGCCGTGTATTCGACAACTTAAAAGCGGTATGTGAAGCTGCAGGTGGTTCGCTAGCAGATATTGCTAAGCTGAATATTTTCCTCACTGACCTTTCTAACTTCCAATTGGTCAACCAAATTATGGGCGAATACTTTGCTCAACCCTACCCAGCACGCGCAGCACTCGGTGTAGCTAGCCTACCAAAAGGTGCACTAGTTGAAATGGATGGCGTGGTGATTATTAATCAATAAGTTAGTAAACATCGCTTAAGCCTTTCACGAAATATCACATTCCAAAAGAACAAAAGCCTCACATGGAAATCTGAGCATTACTCAGATTTCCACTTAAATGACATTTTTTATTCAAAAACTCAATCACCTTAAAAGCATTTTTAAATGATTTTTATTGACAAAAGATAATAATTATCAATAATATTACCTATCCCATTTATTCACTTGGTTTGATTTCATGTACGTTTGTTTGTGCCGTGGTATTACTGATCAAGACATTAAAGATGCAATTGCCAATGGTGCAGAAAGCTATCGTGAAGTTCGCGATATGCTCGATTTAGGCACCTGTTGTGGTCGCTGTGCTCCTGAAGCACGTATGATCATCAGTGATGAAGTTGCGCAAATTGCAGCCCGTATCTCAATTGCCGCATAAATCAAGCTTTTAAATTTTCTCAACAATCATAATTATAAAACCAATGGTCTCAGACCATTCCTCCTCCCCCGCTTCTGACTCTAAGCGGGTTTTTATTTATTAAAACCTGAAAATTAGTGCCTTGTTTTGATTGTGATTTTCATTTGCTGTTCTATAAAACACTCGCTAAATTACACTTTGTTGTTTAAGATATTTCTATTCTAATATCGAATTATATTGCTTAGTTCGAGCTTTATTGCAGTTAAGGAGTCAGACATGAAAGGCAATCGTGATGTAATTAATCAGTTAAATCAGGTGCTTTATCATCATTTAACTGCGATCAATCAATACTTTCTTCATTCACGTATGTTTAATGATTGGGGCATTGAGCAACTGGGCTCTGCGGAATATAAAGAATCAATTCGTCAAATGAAGCATGCTGATAAAATTATTGAGCGAATTTTGTTTTTAGAAGGCCTACCCAATTTGCAGCACCTCGGAAAGCTCTATATTGGACAACATACCATTGAAGTTTTAAATTGTGATGTGCGTAAAGTCAAAGAGAACATCGAAGCCATTCAAGTAGCAGTTAAACTAGCAGAAGAACAGTTAGATTATGTCACTCGAGATCTGGCTCAAGAAATCTTAGAAAAAGAAGAAGAATGGTTGGATTGGGCAACAACTCAGTTAGACCTTGTTGAGTCTGTGGGTATAGAAAATTATATTCAAAGTCAGATTTAAACTTATTAAAAAAAAACCCGCGGATGCGGGTTTCTTTATTATCTTGATTTAATTCCAAGGGCGGAGGTCAACGATTTTTACGACTTCAGCTGTTTCTTTATTAACTAATACTGTCATATCCACAGCATTTGCTTTTAATGGAACATAGCCTGTCGCTTCTGGATACTTTTCTAAAATCTGTTGTACAAGCTTTTGATCATTATATTGCTCAAGTTCTTGCAAACTTTTTGCACGTTGTTTAATTTGTGGTATAGCTTGAGTAAAATCCACATAACGCTCAGGACGTTGTGCAATCGAAATACCCCCTAACACTTCGGCAAACATCTCATTTTCACGTTGTAGTTTGTCTTGCGCAAATTCAACCGCAACATACTGTGGTTGCAACCACGATGGTTGTTTGAATTGTGATTTTACTTGTTCTAAACGCTCTTTAATGATTTCATTTTTTCGTACCAGCTCAAAACGATCGACGTTATAAACTAGCCATGCAGGACGACCTTGCTCAATACTAAAGATACCGAAACATAAGGCTGCGATTTGAATCAGAATAATCACACTCAGGTCAAATTTAAGTGTTTTTTTACCTTCTTTATAGACTAGCCACCCCAATACTGGCCCGACAATCACATCAATTGCAAGCATCATTAAAAAAATGTGAGTAACACCAACGGCACTTGCGAGTGGAGATGGGTACCATACAAAAAAAACCAATCCCATTACCATTAAAACAACTAGGATAGAAATAAATAAATGGCTAAGAAAAAATTTTAGGCGTTTAGGCATAATAGATTACTCAAACATATATGACTATTTATTTACAAACATCATCACTATTTATATGAATACTATTATTCATACTGTAAATTTTTTCTTTTGCAATTTCTTCAAATTTAATGCGGTTAGATTTAAATTGCTCTTCGACTGAATCACACCTATTTTCGGACTCAATATCTTGTAAAGCCTCTTGAGAAATGTGAATTATTATTCTTTGAGTTACCTCCACTTCAAAATTAATTCCGAAGTTTTTATTTTTTGTGTGTTTATCAATAAAACTAATATTTTTAACATTCATTTTCACCATCCTATAGATCTTAATTATAAAAAAAGACTGGCGAACCAGTCTTTTTACTTAATTTTTAGTCTAGAACTAAAATTAACGACAGTTAGATGGAGCTAATTTAGATTCCAAAGTACCAACAGTAGCACCTGTAACCTTAGGAGTAGCACCTGCTGCTAAACAGTTCCAATTAATTTGAGTTGCAGGAGCAGTGTAACCACCACCTGTCGAATCAGGAAGAGCAGCAGTAGTCGTATCACCAGTGTATGGAGCTAAAACTAATGTTGGATTAGAAGCACCAATAGCATCTTTATAAGTGATTGTAATTTCACCATTTGTAATATCGATCCCAACTGATTGAACATCAGTAGTTTCTGTTGGAGCAGAATAACCTAAGTCATATTGAGCTGCACTTGCTGCATTTTCAACTACAGTTGTCTTAGCAGCAGATGCTAATGCAATACCTTCAGAAACTTTTGCACGTTTTGTATAATCTTGATAAGCAGGGATCGCAACTGCAGCAAGAATACCAATAATTGCAACAACGATCATTAATTCGATAAGAGTAAAACCCTTTTGAACTGATTTCATAACATTCTCCACAAATGTTTTTTAATTTAATTATTTAATAAAGCTATGTAGCTTGTTTTATAAATAGCACAGAGCGTGCCAAGATTTATTATAGTGAAAATGACAGAAAAAACAGCACTTTAAAAAAATATTTTTATTTTTTGTAATCATTACGTCTCTTTTTGTGTTTAAAAGTGACGATTTGTGTCACTTTATCACCGTTTTTTAGCGCAAAATAATGGGCGCATTTGCGATTTCATTCGTTCTATCTACAGACTTACCTACATAAAAGTGATCCATCACTTCACCAATCTCTTTTACACCAACCATCAAAGCTGTTCGGTATTGTTTATTTTGCATTTTTTGGATAATACGCGCGCAAATAGCCTGCCACACTTGGGCATCGGTTGCCTGTCTCATCCCACGATCAATCACAATTTCCACCTGACGTTCACACAAGTTTAAATAAAGCAAAACACCACTATTAAATTCTGTATCCCACACACCCAGTTCAGCAAAGAGCTGTTCAGCACGTGCACGGGTATTTTGATAATAGGCTTGGTTCGAAGGAATATGCCCTTCGATCACCACCTGTATTTCGCCCACATGGCCATGCTCAGCTTCTGTCACCGCTTGTGCAATGGCCTGCTGATCTTGCTTATTAAAAAACCGGTTTGCTGCAGGCATATAAAAAAAGTGCTTCAACCAGCGTTTAAAACTTGGTTGCTGTATTTCCTGTGTTTTAGGACAGGTGACAATTTCTGTTGTTTCTGTTTTCGTTACCATGAACCTGATGCTCCCCCACCGCCAAAGCCACCACCGCCTCCGCTATAGCCGCCGCCACCAAAGCCATCACCTCCGCTACGGCCTCCACCGCCCCCACCACCAGCAAGGAACATTTGAAAAATGGTTTGAGCAATAGCCGTAATCAGTAAAAAGAAAATTGCTCCACCCATCAACAGACTGGTGAGTAGACCTGCACCGTTGACCAAACCCGCAACGGTACCTGCAACAGCAGCAGTTGACGCACTTAAGCGTTTACCCACAATAAAGGATGCAAAAATACCAATCACCAAAATAATGAGAACCGTTGTAAACGTTTTCTCTTTGGCTTGTTGCTCGTGTAAGGCTTGTTCCTGACGTTCTTTTAACTCTTGGGCTGCTTGAGCTGCAACTTCAGGGTCTTGATTTAAAATTTGGGTTATTTCCGTTAAGCCTGCATCAATGCCTTGAGCATATTGGGCTTGCTTAAAATACGGTGTGATTTGATTACGAATAATGCGACTAACGATGATATCGGGCATGATTCCTTCTAACCCATAACCCGTTAATATTTGTATGCGACGATCATTCACAGCAATCGCCATCAATATCCCATTGTCACGTTTTGCTGAACCGAGTTGCCATTTTTCTGCAACTCGCATGGCGTAATCAAAAATATCTTCTTGACCTGTGGTTGGCACAATCACGACACCAATTTGTGCCTTACCTTGTTCGTGCAACTGTAGAATTTTCTGACTAATGGCTTGCTTTTCAGCAGCCGAAAGTAAATTTGCCTGATCAACTACCGGTTCATTTAGCGTCGGCAAGCCACGAATCGACTCGCCATCTGCCATATCATTGGCGATATCCGGCTGCTGAATTTTGATTTCAGGCTGTGCTGTTGTTTCTTTTTGTGTAGCTGACTGCTGATCTTTTAATATTTTACCGACAACAACTGTTTCAGCATCTACATCTGTAGCGGTGGCAGTTTCTGCGTGTGTGAAACCCACCACACACAATAAGCATGCTAAAACCATGCGCTGCAGCCATAACAAACCTGTATGTTTTAGCTCAAAATCCACCATCAGCCCACCTCACAATGCAGTGATGCCAATTAATTAAAATCAACTTTCGGTGCAGTTTGTGCACTTTGCTCTGCACTAAAGTTAGGCTTGGTATCCATACCGATGACTTTAGCTGTCATCACTTGCGGGAACTGGCGTGCATAGCCATTAAAGTCTTGTACCGTAGTAATGTAGCGATTACGTGCGACAGCGATCCTGTTTTCAGTGCCTTCAAGCTGTACCTGTAAATCACGGAATTGCTCATTGGCTTTTAAGTCTGGATAATTTTCCGAGACTGCAATTAAACGAGAAAGTGCGCTGGTCATCTGCGCTTGAGCTTCTTGGTATTTTTGGAACAATGCTGGATCTTCTAAAACTTCTTTATCCACTTTTAGACCTGCTACATTGGCACGTGCCTGCGTTACTTCCGTCAACACTTGCTCTTCATGTTTTGCATAGCCTTTTACGACATTCACTAAATTCGGCACCAAGTCTGCTCGACGCTGATATTGGTTTTGCACCTCAGACCATGCTGCTGTAACGGCCTCGTCTTTGACTTGTAATGTGTTATAGCCACAACCACTCAGGGTCAACGTACTGACTAATGCGATTGCGAGCATGCTTTTTTTCATTGAATTCATAACCCTTAACCTCAAGTATTTATTTGTAATTGTTTAAATAAATTCATTCTAACCTTATTTTTCGAATGAATTATGTATTTTCTTTGTGATTAAACTGATCTACTCGAAAAATATTTAGCATTAAAAAAAGCCCACAACTCGGGCTTTTTTAACATTTTGAATTAACTATACAATTGCGGTGTAATTTCAGTCTGAAAACTTTCCATTTGATATTCATCAGCAAGGCGTTCTTTCCAATATTTCACGATCTGACTGTAATCAATTTCGCTCGGATGGAATTCTGCTTTGTAATATGACAAATATTCTGGCGTCAATTGAATAAACATTTTTGCCAATAAATACGCGCCGAAAATATTTCCACCAACCTTCGGCAAACTTTTTTTCTTATCCTGCATAAATAGCTTCGTTGCAGAATAAAACGTAAGACTTGCAAAACCCGTGGTCACACTGCGCATAATCATGCGGCGTATTTTGTCATCTCCATAGACATGTTGATATACATCGAATGCTACCGCACGATGCTCAATCTCTTCAATCGCATGCCACACCCAAAGTTTCACTGCATCATCATCTAAAGTACTGAGCACTTCAGGATGTCTTAAAATATAGCCACCAAGTAAAGCAGTAAAATGTTCAAATGCACAGGTAATTGCCAACTGTATTTTTGGATGTAAGTTTTTTACATAGCTGTCTTTACGTGCCAACCATGCTTGGAAACGATCTAAATTATAGGTTTCACTGCGCCAAGCATCGTTAAATTCAGCATGGGCTTTGGAATGTATCGCTTCTTGCCCAATGAATGCCGCGATCTCAGCTTGTAATTTTTCATCACTGACTTTATCGCGTACATTACGCACGCTATGCACAAAGAATTGCTCACCAATGGGAAAGGTCGATGACAATGCCGTCAACAAATGCGACATCACCGGTGAGTTGGCAAAATAATGCCTGCGAATCGCTTTAGGATTGAATTGTGCTCGACGTACCGTAATGCCAATGGCTTTAGGACGATTTAAATATGTTTTTTGTGTCGTCACTTGCGTCATGCTCGCTTCCTAAGATTTAGATCATGATCGCAGTATGTAATTCCTAAGCTCTTTCACACATGGCAAAATGTGCTAGCACACTTGCATAATTCACCATTCTAAAGCGCTGTCTGACAACTTTTCAGCGTATTTATCTGCAAAATCCATTTACTTGTCATTTGAGGTAAATTCCAAAAAATAAAAACCCGCCGAAGCGAGTTTTTTGAATAAATCCAATGCAATCACTGGCATGTCATGACTTAAACATCTAAGTAGTCAAGAATACCTTCTGCAGCTTGGCGACCTTCCCAGATTGCGGTTACCACAAGGTCAGATCCCCGGACCATATCACCGCCGGCAAAAATTTTCGGATTCGATGTTTGGAACTTAAACTCTTGCTGTTCAGCAGCAATGACGCGACCTGAACCATCCATACTGATGTTTGATGTAGTAAACCAATCTGCAGGGCTGGTACGGAAACCGAAGGCAAGCAATACTGCATCTGCTGGTAAAATTTCTTCTGAACCTGGAACTGGCTCAGGGCTACGACGACCGCGACTATCAGGTGCACCTAGCTGTGTAGTCACAACTTTAACACCCGTCACTTTGCCATTTTCACCTACAATTTCAATCGGCTGACGATTAAATTGGAAATCTACGCCTTCTTCTCGCGCATTTTTCACTTCACGACGTGAACCCGGCATGTTTTCTTCATCACGACGGTAGGCACAGACAACGGATTCGGCACCTTGACGGATCGAGGTACGGTTACAGTCCATCGCGGTATCACCACCACCCAGAACAATCACTTTTTTGCCTTCCATGCTGATGTATTCAGATGGATCTTTTTCCCATCCTTGCGTACGGTTGACATTGGCAATCAAGAAATCCAGTGCATCATGCACACCAACAAGGTCTTCACCCGCGAAACCGCCCTTCATGTAGGTATAAGTTCCCATACCCATGAATACAGCGTCGTAATCAGCCAGTAGCTGATCAATGGTCACATCTGTACCAATTTCAGTATTTAGACGGAATTCAACGCCCATGCCAGAGAAAATCTCACGGCGACGTTTCATTACGTCTTTTTCCATTTTGAATTCTGGAATACCAAATGTCAGCAAACCACCAATTTCAGGACGTTTGTCGAATACAACTGGCTTCACACCATTACGTACAAGAATATCAGCACAGCCAAGGCCAGCAGGACCTGCACCAATAATCGCAACTTTTTTGTCTGTCCACTTAACGTGTGACATATCTGGACGCCAGCCCAATGCAAAGGCTGTATCGTTAATGTATTTTTCAGCATTACCAATGGTGACTGCACCAAAGCCGTCATTTAGCGTACATGCGCCTTCACATAAACGGTCTTGTGGGCACACACGACCACAAACTTCAGGCAATGTGTTGGTTTGATGACACAATTCTGCCGCTTGGAAAATGCGACCTTCTGCAATCAGTTTTAACCAGTTTGGAATGTAGTTATGTACTGGACATTTCCATTCACAATACGGGTTACCGCAACCTAAGCAGCGGTGTGTTTGGTTTTTTGCAACTTCAGCTGTAAACGGTTTATAGATTTCCACAAATTCTGCTTTGCGGACAACTAGATCTTTTTTCTCTGGATCTTGGCGTGCTACATCCAGGAACTGAAAGTCATTATTTAGGCGCTCTGCCATGTCTCTCTCCGTGGGTAGGTGTAAGCATGTTTGGACTTACACCTGCCTATCAAATCTGCAGTAGTGGAATTATTGTGGATCAGCTTGAGTTGTTTTCAACAAAGTCTGCAAATTAGCAGCTTTTGGTTTCACAAGCCAGAATTTGCGGCTATAGAAGTCAAACTCGTTGCGGATCTTATACGCCCAAGCACTACCTGTTTCTTTAATATGTTCATCTAAGATACGGCACAAGAACTCTTTATGTTCTTCCATCGATTCTGTAGAGATACGGTTCAATTCAATCAGTTCGTGGTTGTAATGGTCTACAAAGTCATTGTCGAGGTCAAGCACATAAGCGAAACCGCCTGTCATACCCGCACCAAAGTTATGACCCACTTTACCCAATACAGTCACGATACCACCTGTCATGTATTCACAGCAGTGGTCGCCTGCACCTTCAATTACAGCAAACGCACCCGAGTTACGTACTGCAAAACGCTCGCCTGCTGTACCTGCAGCAAATAATTTGCCGCCTGTTGCACCATATAAACAGGTGTTACCAATGATCGCAGTATTTTGCGTTTGGAATGGTGAACCTTTCGGTGGGAAGATCGAGATACGACCACCAGCCATACCTTTACCCACGTAGTCATTCGCATCACCCTCTAGGCTGATGTGTAAACCGCCGGCGTTCCAAACACCCAATGACTGACCTGCAGTCCCTGTTAATTTAACTTTAACAGGGTGCGCTTCCATACTGAGGTTGCCATAACGTTTTGCAATCTCACCCGAAATACGCGCGCCAATTGAACGGTCACAGTTACCGATAGTGAAGCTATATTCACCGCCTGTGCCTGCTTCAATCGCTGGCAGCATTTCAGCTACCATTTTCTCAGCCAATAAACCTTTATCGAATGGTGCATTACCTTGTACTTCACAGTACTGCGCTTTGCCTTCAGCCGCAGGATGCGATTGGAGCAATGCGCTCAAATCAAGGTGTGCATGTTTTTCAGTTTCACCCGGAAGCATTTCCAGTAAATCTGTACGGCCAATCAAATCTTTCAGACTTGCAACGCCTAGCGCTGCTAACCATTCACGTGTTTCTTCCGCAATAAAGTGGAAGAAATTGATCAGCATTTCAGGCTCACCGATATAGTGTTCCTGACGTAAATGATCTTGTTGTGTTGCAACACCGGTCGCACAGTTGTTTAAGTGGCAAATACGTAGGTATTTACAACCCAATGCGATCATCGGTGTAGAACCGAAACCGAAACTTTCTGCCCCAAGAATCGCTGCTTTCACAACGTCTAGACCTGTTTTCAAGCCACCATCAGTTTGTACACGGACTTTGCCACGCAGGTCATTCACACGTAGCGCCTGATGCGCCTCAGATAGACCAAGCTCCCATGGAGAACCTGCATGGTGAATTGAAGAAAGTGGAGAAGCCGCTGTACCGCCGTCATAACCAGAAATGGTAATGAAGTCTGCGTATGCTTTTGCTACACCAGCCGCAATCGTACCAACACCGGGCTCAGAAACCAGCTTAACTGACACCATCGCCTGTGGGTTAACCTGTTTTAAATCGAAAATTAACTGTGATAAATCTTCGATTGAGTAGATGTCGTGATGCGGTGGCGGAGAAATTAATGTCACACCCGGCACTGAGTAACGTAAACGTGCAATTAAGCCATTCACTTTACCGCCCGGCAACTGACCACCTTCACCTGGTTTTGCACCTTGCGCCACTTTAATTTGAAGGACTTCTGCAGAAGTTAGATATGCAGGGGTCACACCAAAACGGCCAGATGCAATTTGTTTGATTTTCGAGTTACGAATAGTGCCGTAACGCGCTGGGTCTTCACCGCCCTCACCTGAGTTCGAGCGACCGCCAATGGTATTCATTGCGATTGCAATGGCTTCGTGCGCTTCAGGTGATAATGCACCTAAAGACATCCCTGCCGAGTCAAAACGCGGCAGAATTTCTTCTACGGATTCAACTTGATCGAGTGCAATCGATTGATCTGTTTTCAGCTTGAATAAGTCACGAATCGTCGCGATTGGACGGTTATTCACTAGCTCTGCGTATTCTTTAAAGTCCGCATAATTACCAGAACGCACAGATTTATGCAGTGCATTAATTACGTCTGGGTTAAATGCATGGTATTCCTTACCGAATACAAATTTCAGCATACCACCTTGATCGATTGGTTTACGTGATTTCCATGCCAAATCTGCCAATTTTTTCAAGTCATTTTCTAGATCAGAGAATGTTGCGCCTTTAATACGGCTCGGTACGCCAGTAAAGCATTTTGCAACCACTTCATCAGAAAGGCCGACCGCTTCAAACAACTGACCGCCACGGTAAGAGGCAACAGTAGAAATACCCATCTTAGAAAGGACTTTCAATAAGCCTTTCTCAATACCTTTACGGAAGTTCGCTTGCGCATGAATTGGGTCACCCAACAATTCGCCTTTCGCGATCAAGTCATTAATCACGTCATATGCAAGGTAAGGATAGATCGCAGTCGCACCGAAACCAAGAATCACCGCAAACTGGTGTGCATCACGTGCTAAACCAGTTTCGACAATGATGTTGGCATCTGTACGTAGACCCACATTGATTAAATAGTGGTGAACCGCACCAGTTGCCATCAATGCATTTGCAGGTAAGAAACCTTGACGGATTTTCTTATCAGACAATACAAGTAATGTCTTTCCATCGCGAATCGCTTGCGCAGATTCTTCACAAATACGCGCGATGGCAGCTTCTAAGCCTTCATCTTCTGCATAGTTCAGGTCGATATCTGCAATCTCGTAACCTTTACGACCAAGGGTACGGATTTGATGCATTTTCGAATTTGACAGTACTGGGCTTGAAATGATCAGACGATCTGCATGTTCTGGACCTTGTTCAAATACATTTTGTTCACGGCCGAGGCATGTCTCTAACGACATTACGATCGATTCACGTAATGGATCGATTGGCGGATTCGTAACCTGAGCGAACTGCTGACGGAAGTAGTCAGACACATGGCGCACCTGACGAGACAATACTGCCATTGGCGTATCATCACCCATTGAGCCCACGGCTTCCTGACCGCTTTCAGCGATTGGACGAAGCAATTGGTCACGCTCTTCAAAGGTAACCATGAACATTTTTTGTGAAGCTTTCAGGTCATCGCCTTTTAAGCCTTGTTCACATAAATATTCTTCCAGCTCTGGACTTCCTTGTACACGCACTGAGTTTTCACGCAGCCACTGACGGTACGGACGCATACGTTTGAGGTGATTACTCACATCTTGAGTATCGAGCATTTTGCCAGTAAAGGTATCGATCACCAAGATTTGACCTGGACCGACACGACCTTTAGATACAACGTCTTCAGGTTCATAACCCCAAACACCAATTTCTGACGCCAAGGTGATGTAACCATTTTTAGTAATTACCCAACGTGCTGGACGTAAACCATTACGGTCAAGCATACAAATCGCATGACGACCATCTTGAATTACCAGACCTGCTGGACCATCCCATGCTTCCATATGCTTCGAGTTGAATTCGTAGAATGCACGTAAGTCCGCATCTAAAGTTTCAACGTTTTGCCACGCTGGTGGAACCAACATGCGTAGCGCACGGAACAAGTCCATACCGCCACCGACAAGGATTTCCAGCATATTATCTAAGCTTGAAGAATCCGAACCTGTACGGTTTACGATTGGATTCAGCTCAGTTAAACCCGGCAATAATGGGTTTTCAAATTTTGGGGTACGTGCCATCGCCCAGTTACGGTTGGCGGTAATGGTATTGATCTCACCATTGTGTGCTAAGTAACGGAACGGCTGAGCCAATGGCCAACGAGGCAAGGTATTAGTTGAGAAACGCTGATGGAATACAACAATGTGTGACTTTAAACGCTCATCAGCAAGATCGGTATAGAAATCAGCAATGGCTGCTGGCATCATCAAACCTTTATAGCTGATCACAGTTGAGCATAAAGTGGTTACATAGAAGTATGGGTCAGCAGTCAGCTGTTGTTCTGCACGACGACGTGCCATCACCAACTTACGGTTGAATTCAACCTCTGAAACACCCATTGGGCAATTCACGATAATTTGTTCAAATGCAGGCAATGACTGCATCGCGATTGAACCCAATGCATCGTTATTGGTTGGCACAACACGCCAAGCGATGACTTTACAACCTTCGTCTTCGATTTCTTTGGTTAAAATTTGTTTTGCATGTGCGGCTAATGCAGGGTCTAGGTTTAGAAATACCGTACCTACAGCAAAGATTTCACTCAATGTAATGTCACTGAGTTTTTTCGCTTCTTCACGGAAAAATTCTTTTGGCATAGCAAGGAGTAGACCACAGCCGTCACCGGTTTTGCCATCTGCGGCAATACCACCACGGTGGGTCATACAACTTAAACTATGCATTGCGGTTTTGACGAGATCATGGCTTGCATCACCCTGCATATGGGCAATTAAACCGAAACCACAGTTATCTTTAAACTCATCCGGTTGGTATAAACCTTGAGCGGGAGCTACAGTATTAGGCGATGGCATGTGCATAGCGTACCCTTCTTTTCTTTACAGCTCTTTCGAGCACTTAACAAACTAATTTCTTGTTGCGATTCGTCTTAACTTACTCACATGAATTGTTCTGTCGAGCAAAATTATTTCTTATTCACACCCTTAAGATAAACCGAATTCATCTTTGATGCATGAATAAAAAGTCAAATTTTCTGCTTTTGCAGTTCAGATCAGGGATAACGACTGGATTAATGACTTCGCACTTTTATCGAATCATTTTCGCGCCAAAACAGGGAGAAAAGTTCAATTTACGCACCAATTAAGCAATTTGTATGCCAACTTGATTCACTTTACCCTAAGATGGCTGATTACAAGCACTTTTTAGTTATAACAAATAATTCAAATTGTTCTTTTTTTATTTTATGCACTTTTTCTGTGCAGTTTGGGCTTTTCCTAAGAGGTCTTGCGCTATTTTAGAACTAATTAAATGGATCGGTTACTTCTTGCTCTACTGGTGCAGGTTTTGGACGTGGTGCATCTACACTACTTTGTGATTTTTGCACATCAATCACATTCCCTTCCGCATCACGACGAGTCACCGTAGTACTTGTCGTTGCATTAGTTGGAGTTTTTACCGTCGCTGCAGTGGCTGCTTTTCGTGCAGCGATTTGAGCTTCATCAATTTTCGGTAAAGGCACAGGTTTTAATTTAACAGCATATAACTTTTGACTCGACGACATTTCTTCCGTGCCCAAGTCATTCACATATGCTTGATATTGTTTAAATTCCACAACTTCAGGTTTAATTGAAGCAGGCAAAGCAATGTTGAGGCTCGACATTGCAGCTTTGGCATCATTTTGCGACGAATATGGTCCAGTTAAAATGACGTATTGCTCAGGATGGTCTTCACCAGAAAGACGTAGATAAATAAATTTATGACGCTCAGGCTGCTTACGTAAGAAGCTTTTTAAAATATCTTCTTCAGAAACCCGAAATAATTCAACACCATAAAGTTTGGCAGAATCATTGATAAATTTAGTGCCGCGAAATTCTGGCTCATGTTGAGCTGTAGCAACCACACGGGTTGTCATATCCAGCGGACGCACTTCTTCATTTAATGCACCAAGATGAGACATTGCCGCCACTTTCTCGGGCTGAATTTGCAAATCCACTTCAGTTTCAGCTTGTTTTTCAACTTCAACCAATTCTTTGGTATCTGTAATCGCCCAGAAAACCAATGCAGCGAACAGACACACAGCTCCACCCACCAACCATGCGTAGTGATGAACTTTTTGCCATTGAGACTGCCGCGCTGCCATGATGTACCTACTCTGCCTGATTTGCCAAAATTGCCTGTTTCATTAACTCAACATCAAACTCTTTGGTGATGATGGTCTGACCTAATGATTTCAGTAAAATAAGTCGTAATTGCCCATTCAATACTTTTTTATCATGGGACATATACGCCAAAAATTCCTCTAGCGGAATTTTAGGGCAAACTATCGGTAATTGTGCACGTAAAATGATTTTTTTTGTACGTTCTAAATCTTCAGCTGTGATCCAGCCCATGCGATGGGACAAATCTGCAGCCATCACCATACCAGTTGCAACGGCTTCACCATGCAACCATTCACCATATCCTAAGTATGATTCAATCGCATGACCAAAGGTATGACCCAGGTTTAATAACGCACGTTCGCCTTGTTCTTTTTCGTCATTGGCCACAATACGCGCTTTATGGGCACATGAACGATATACTGCTTCAGCCAACAAAGTTGCATCACCTGCAACTAAAGCATCCATATGCTGTTCAAGCCAAGCTAAAAATTCAACATCACCTAACAATGCATATTTGATCACTTCGGCCAAACCTGCAGAAAGTTCACGCTCTGGTAAAGTTTTTAATTGCGCCATATCCGCAAGGACCACTTGGGGTTGCTGGAAGGCACCAATCATGTTTTTACCCAGTGGATGGTTAATCCCGGTTTTTCCACCGACACTTGAATCCACTTGAGAAAGTAACGTCGTCGGCACTTGAATAAAATACACACCACGTTGATAGCATGCAGAAGCAAAACCGGTCATATCCCCAATGACACCCCCACCCAATGCTAAAACCGTACAATCGCGGTTAAAGCCTGCTTCGAGCAAGGCATCAAAAATTAAATTCAAATGCTCTAAATTTTTATACTTTTCACCATCAGGCAAAATACATGTTGCAACAGTTTTCCCTAATACCTCAATTGCATCTACATAATGTTTTAAATAGAGCGGAGCAACTGTGGTATTAGAGACAATCATCACTTGTTTACCCTGAATATAAGGCTCAAGTAAAGTTTGTGGATCGAGGTCACTCCCAATAAAAATAGGGTAGCGACGATCACCGAGTTCAACATGTAAGGTTTGCATGAATTTAACCTTTTCTAACGAGATATATTTTGTGAAACAATTAAATTAAAAATTTTTTGCGCAAGATCTCGCGCGGCACCTTGATTGGTTTCAATAATATAGTGCGCGACTTCACGATAAAGAGGATCACGGGCAGCCAATAAATCTCGTAGCTTTTGCTCTGGATTTTCCACTTGAAGAAGTGGGCGATTTTTGTCGCGGTAGGTTCGTTGTAACTGAATTTCCACCGGAGTATATAGATAAACAACAATACCACGTTGTTTTAAAAATTCACGATTTGGGGGCTGAGTCACAGCACCACCGCCAGTCGCTAAGACCAGTTGTTTCTTTGCAGTTAACTCATCAATGACATTCGTTTCACGACTTCTAAAGCCTTTTTCCCCTTCTTTTTCAAAAATCCAAGGAATAGTCGCACCTGTTTTACGTTCAATTTCATGATCACTGTCTAGAAATTCACGTCCTAACAATTCTGCTAAATGTCGCCCTACGGTTGTTTTTCCTGCCCCCATTGGCCCTACCAAATATATATTTGGTAGGGTTTCAAACTCTTTGCTTGGCAAGGAGTCACCTATTTCTTTTGTTAAATTGAAAATATATTAATGATTTCTGGTAACACTGTCATTAACAATTCGCGGTGTAACAAAAATCAATAGCTCTCGCTTATTGTCAGACTTGATATCTTTACGGAATAAACGGCCTACGTAAGGAATATCACCCAAGAATGGTACTTTGGTTTGTTTATTAGCGGATTCCTGCTCAAAAATCCCACCCAAGACTACTGTTTCTCCATTATCTACCAAAACATTCGTGTTAAGCATATTTTTATTTAAATAGAATTCGCCTTGACTCGTTACACCTGCAATGCTGTCGTTTTTAATATCGAGTTGCATTTGCACTTTGCCATCTGGGGTAATACTTGGGGTTACATCTAATTTTAATACAATTTCTTTGAACTCGGTTTTAGATACAGCATTTGCACCACCACCTTCAGCAGACTGATAAGGAACTTCAACACCAGATTGCACACTTGCTTTTTGCTTATCTGCAGTCAGAACTTTTGGTGTAGAAATGACTTCACCATAACCATCAGCTTGCAATGCAGAGAGTTCCAAATCCAGCATAAAATCAGATAGACTAATTAAACCAAAAGCAATACGGCTTGCACCTTGACTGGTTACACCTAAATCCACATTCAAGTTCTGTGGACGTTGAATCGTATACTTACCGTCATCATCAGGTGTTTTTAAATCCCATAAAGTTGTATCACTTCCGCCGACCAACAAATCATTATTTTGATTGATGCCCTGTGACAAGATACCCCACTTCACGCCCATTTCTTTACTGAATTCTGTAGAGGCACGCACAATACGGGCTTCAACCATCACTTGCTTCACCGGAATGTCTAGCAGGTCAACCATTTTTCGAACTTTATCAATATTCTGTGCGGTATCGTTAATAATCAGTGTATTTGTACGCGTATCTGCAGAAATCGTTCCGCGTGGACTTAACAAATTACCCCGATCATCATCAGCATTATTACTATTATTTGACGAACCGCTATTACCCGCAGTTTTAGACTGCGTAATCAGCTTCTCTATCTCACCAGCTTTTGCATAGCTTAACGTTAAATATTCAGTCTGTAATGGTGCCAACTTCATACTTTGACGTAAGGCTTTTGCTTCTTCTTCTTCCGCTTTAATCAACTCAGATACAGGCGCAATCCAAATCACATTACCGTTACGACGTTTGTCCAAATTCTTAGTTTTCAACACGATGTCTAGCGCTTGATCCCAAGGCACATCTTTCAAACGAAGTGTAATATTCCCTTGAACCGTATCAGCAGCAACCATATTGATTTCAGTGAAATCAGCCAAAAGTTGCAGCACACGACGTACTTCAATATCTTGGAAGTCTAATGAAATCTTCTTACCGGTATAATGATTGGCAGCTTTAGGACGTAATGGATTCTTATCTTCCGGACGTTTCAAACTCACCGTTAATTTATTATCAGTTTGGTACGCCATATATTCATAGCTGCCCGTCGACTGAATGGTAATCACCCCATTACCGCCATCATTATGTGCATCCACCGTTGCAACAGGTGTTGCAAAATCATTGACATTTAAACGGCGAGTCAAATGTGCAGGTACTTTATTGCCTAAAGTACGGATCACCACTTTACTGCCTTGCTGTTGAACATCAACGGGAGTATTTCCACCCAGTAAATCAACAACAACTTGACCTTCACCATTAGAACCCCGGTGGAAACCAATATTTGAGATGCCCTGTTGCTGACGTTGTGCTACAGGCTGTACATAATTTGCAGCTTGTGCAGAGTTGATTTTTAAAATAAAGGTATTACCTTCAACACGCGTGGTAAAAGCGCCAGCATTGGCTAAATTCACAGTTAAGCGCGCACGTTGTGCATCCGAACTCACATCCACAGTGCTCGCTTCAGCCGTTGCAACAGGAATTGAACTTTGTTTTAAATTTTGCTGTGCTTTATCAAAGTCTAAAACCAATCGTGATGGTTGATCGAGTTGATAAGCTTGTGGTTGCGGCGGCAAGCCATTAAACATCACGCGAATCTCAGTCCCTTGACCTGGAATTTGCATTGGTACCACATTGGTTACACTCACCTGAGCATTGGCAACTTGCATCATCGCCATTGCAACAGCCCCCATCGAAAACTGACGAAACACATGATTCATTGTATTGCCATCCCCAAAAATAAAATCTTGTACACTATTCTTCATTTTTATTCCTTTAAGCTTAAGGTGCTGGTCCAATTAATATGAGACTTCTAGGACGCTCTACATATCCTTCTCGCCCATCCGGAATAATCTCAATCAAATCAATTTGAGTAGGGGTAATATTTACCACTCGACCATGATTGAGCCCCATATAACTTCCACGTTGAATACGCTCAACTTCACCATCAGGTGTCTGAATCAAGGCTAATATTTGCCCAGATTGGTTACGCATACTACCCTTCATATTCAGGGTTTCGAGTGCATAATTCTCCAAAGGTTGAGGCTGACGACTCAAGTTTGGATAAACACGCTTGCCTGCCATGATTTTAAGTTCTGCTGCCAATGAACTTGGCAAGAACGGACTTTTTAAAGAGTGCGCCGCATAATTAAAAGTTTCGACAGGTACAAAATCTGGCGCAGGTTCAATCGCTAGTGGAGCTTGATTGCGTATATTTGCCATCTCTTGATTGACCACATCAATACGTGATTCACAACCTGCTAAAAAGAAAACAGCAAGAGAAGCAAATGTAAACTTAGTTATTTTCATTACTTAGCCCCCTTACTTTTCTTTGAATTATTCATAGATTTATTTTTACTATCCTGAGTGCTTTTCCCATCGGCGCTATTTGCTTCAGCATTAGATGATTGCTCAGCATTCCCTTCATAACGATATGTTTTCGCAGAAATCACATAGTCAATTTTTGGAATATCTGAATTCTTTTCTTTATTTTCAGTTGCTTTAATTGTTAAATTATGCAAAGTCACAATCCGTGAAAGCCCTGCAATACCACTCACAAATGAACCAAAGGCATGGTAATCACCAGTTGCTTCAATATGAATTGGTTGTTCCGTAAAGAATTCTTGCTTCACTTCAGGCTCAAGACGAATAATTTTAAATTTCAATCCAGAATTCACACCAGTTAAGTTGATATCTTCAACCAAACCTGGAATTTCAGTTTCTTTCGGCAATTGTTCTAATTGTTGATTAAAACGTGCTTCCATATCCTGCAACTGCAATTGATATTGTTGCAAATTACGTAGTTTTGAATCTTTTTCACGAAACTCATTCAACAAATTTTGTTCTTGTGCATTGGCACTTGAAATAGCTTCAATCTTGCCTTTAATCGCCAAGAAATAGCCCAAAATTGCCACAAGAATAATGATAAAAATCCAACAGGTAATTTTGACTGAAATTGGCCAACCACCATAGTTATTCGGATCTAGCGTATTGAACTGCTGTACAAACTTATCAAAGGTCATTTTCTTTTTCGGAATGACAACAGCATCTTGATTCAATTGCTCAAATTCATCACGACTCATTTTGCAACCTCCGGAGTTGGTGTTGCTGCAGTTTGTGCGTCAGATGTTTGCGCCGATGAAGCTGACTGTCCTGCATTTGCTGCTGGATCATTAATGGTCGGCTGCGCAATTTGCTCCAAATCAGCAGTCACAGTAAATGCACCATAAGATTCTTCTATACGAGGAACCACAGAAGTTGGCGCTTTGTCTTTTTTCTCTTCAGCCACAAGGAATGAGCTCATGAAGGCATTACGATACCAAGGTGACGCTTCCAAATTACGCAGTAAATCTGCAACAGTATTTGGACTTTCCGCACGCCCTTCGATCATAAATTTGTCGCCATTACGCTCAAATTTTGTGATGTACATATTAGCTGGTGTCACACGAACCAATTCATCTACAAGATGTACAGCGATTGGACGTTGACCTTGTAAGCCTTGAATCAACTTCATTCGTTCAATAATGGCATTACGCTGTTCCTGTAAACCATCCAAAGACTTTAATTGAACATCTAAGTTTTGGTTATGACTGATAATCAATTGGTTCGCTTGTTCTTGATCTTTTAATTTGTGATCAAAGTACAACCATGTTAAACCAACCCCAATTACCCCAATTAAGAAAGCCCCAATACAAAGTGCAATAAATTCTTTTTTTCGTTTCTCTCTTAGCTCATCACGCCAAGGGAGCAAGTTAATTTTTGCCATTAATCAAAACTCCTCAATGCTAGACCGCATGCCACCATGAGTGATGAGGCATCATTTTCAATTTTTTTAATATCAATTTGAGGTGAAAAACCCATTTGTAAGAATGGATTGGCAATCGTGACGCGGTAACCCAATTTTTGTTGAAGTAGTTTTGCAAGCCCCGGAATATTGGCATTCCCCCCTGCCAATAAAATATGGTCAATTTCGTTGAACTGTGAAGATGAGAAGAAGAACTGTAAAGAACGCGCTGCTTGTTGAACGACAGCTTCTAAGAAAGGTTCTAAGACTTCGATATCATAATCATCTGGCAAGGCACGTGTTTTTTTCGCACGACCCGCTTCTTCGAAAGACAATGCATAGCGATTTTGAATTTCCTGCGTCAATTGTTTGCCACCAAACACTTGCTCACGGGTATAAATCACTTTGTTATTCTGCATAACAGATAAGGTCGTCATACTATGACCAATATCTAAAATACCCACGGTATTTACACCCATTGGCAAAGTATCTGAGAAAACTTTAAATGCATTTTCAATTGCAAAGCTTTCTACATCGCCAATTTTTGGTGTAAGACCAGCAAGCTGAATAACTTCCGCACGCGCTTCGACATTTTCAATACGTGTAGCGACAAGCAAAACATTGACACGATTTGGGTTGGACAGACGATCTGGCAAAACCTCAAAATCAAGGCTCGCTTCATCCAATGGGAAAGGAATATATTGCTCAGCATCATCACGAATCTGAATTTCACGTTCATCATCGTTCATATCTGCGTCCATTTCGATGATTTTTGTAATCACCATCGACGTTGGAACTGCCAAAGCTGCATTGGTCGTCTGTGTATTGGCCAAATTAATTGCGCGCTCTAAACAGTCACCGACAGCTTCCGGATTCAATATGTTCTTTTCAACAACACTTCCTTCTGGTAATGGCACCAAAGCATAGCTTTCTACCCAATACCGCCCACTCTTTACAGAAAGTTCCAAAACCTTAACAGAAGTCGAACTAATATCTACTCCTATTAACCCCTTATTTGGCTTACGATATAACCTGAGCACAATATAATTCCTATTATTTTTTTATCCCCAAAAAAATTAACCCACTAATTAGCATTGGTCTATAATTTTATACAGATACAATAACTCATCTAACAATCCGTATATCGAAAGGATATACTGACCACCAATTAGTTTGCCATTAGCTCTTATTAAAACTTACTTGTTATGAAAAAGCTATCTTGTTCAGGCCTTGTTCATCCATTTTTTTTGGCCATTATTATTATTTTGGTCGCAATTCCAATGGGTTTCTATGGCATGTATCTCTATATTGCCCCGTCTTTGCCTGAAATGTCCATCTTAAAAAAGGCTCCATTATTAAAACCATTGCAAGTTTATAGTGCTGATAATGAGCTGATTGCAGAATATGGTGGCAAACTTTCGGTTCCTGTAGAGTACGACCAAATCCCGTCTCATTTCATTCATGGCTTTTTAGCTGCGGAAGATTCTTCGTTCTTTGAACACAGCGGAATTAGTTTCAAAGGATTGGGGCGTGCCGTCAGTGAAAGTATTACAGGCTCAGATGTGCAAACGGGTGGTTCAACCATTACCATGCAGGTTGCAAAAAACTATTATCTGACTCCAGAGCGTACTTTAAAACGTAAACTAACCGAAGTTTTTCTTGCTCGAAAAATTGAACAAAATCTAAGTAAGGAAGAAATTTTAACGCTGTATGTTAACAAAATCTTTTTGGGCAAAAATGCATACGGGATCGCAGCAGCTGCAAAAATTTATTATAACAAGAGCTTGCAAGATTTGAGCTTGGCTCAAATGGCAATGATTTCAGGTCTACCCAAAGCACCATCAAAATATAATCCTGTAGCCAATCCAAAACGTGCTTTAGAGCGTCGTAATTGGATTTTAGGACGTATGTTGCAATTGGGTTATATCAATCAATCGGAATATCAAGAAGCAATTGCTGAACCAATTAATCTCGATATGCCTGACCGCGGAGTTAGCAACAAATTCCCCTATGTCGGGGAAATGGTTCGCTCTGAGCTCGTAGAAAAGTTTGGCGAACAAGCGATAGATTCTGGCTATAAAGTCTATACCACCATCAACAGCCAACGCCAAGCCTATGCTGAGCAAGCTGTGCAAGATGGTCTTGAAGCTTACGATAGACGACATGGTTGGCGTGGTGCAGAAGCACATGATGAGCCATTAAAAAACTTTATTCCATATGCTAACACTTATCCTGCCGAAGTCACTAAAGTCAACAACACCAGTATCGAAGTGTTGATGCAAGATGGCAGTAGTGTGACTGTTCCATGGTCAGGTCTGTCTTGGGCACGTCCCTATCGCAATGCCAATAGTGTAGGCAATGCGCCAAGCAAAGCCTCACAAATTGTTAAAGTAAAAGATATTATTCGCCTACGTCCGAACGCGGATAAAAGCTCATGGGCTTTGGTGCAAATTCCCAAAGCACAAGGTCAATTGATTGCCCTTAATCCCAACAATGGTGGTATTGAAGCCATTGTCGGTGGTTATAATTTTTATCAATCTAAATTTAACCGTGCCTTACAAGGCTGGCGTCAGCCGGGTTCAACCATTAAACCCTTTGTTTATGCTTTAGCACTTGAACGTGGCATGACTCCGTATTCCATGGTCAATGACAATCCAATTACGATTGGCAAGTGGACGCCTAAAAACTCCGACGGTCGCTATTTAGGGATGATACCTCTACGCCGTGCCCTCTATTTATCACGTAATACGGTCTCTGTTCGCTTATTACAAGTCGTTGGGATTGAACGTACTCGCCAATTATTTATGGATTTTGGCTTACAAGAAAACCAAATTCCAAGTAACTACACCATTGCTTTAGGTACCCCACAGGTATTACCGATTCAAATGGCGACAGGTTATGCGACATTTGCCAACGGTGGATATCGTATTCAACCGCACTTTATTAGCCGTATTGAAGATGCTTATGGCAAAGTGATTTATCAAGCCAATCCTGAATATGCATGTATTCAATGTATTAATCAAAAAGACGAAGTTGAATCTGCAGATCCAACCACGCCGGATGATGAAGTGATTGAAGTCACTAATCAGGATAACAAGCCCGCTGAATCAAAAATTTCCGATACTGAAGCAGCAAACTATAAACAAGCTCAGCGGATTTTGAAGTCAAGTTCAGCCTTTGATATGGCGAACATCTTGCGTGACGTGATTCAACACGGTACAGGTCGTGCGGCTTTAAAAATTGGTCGCGGTGATTTAGGCGGTAAAACCGGTACAACCAATGATGCAAAAGACGCGTGGTTTGCTGGATTTAATGGAAAATTGGTCACTGTGGCTTGGGTCGGTTTTGACCAACCCTCTACTTTAGGTCGCCGTGAATATGGTGGTGTTGCAGCATTGCCTATTTGGTCAGATTTTATGGCGAAATCACTCAAAGGCACACCTGAAGCTTGGGTGCGTTTAGACACTCATGCCAAGAATCCAATCAATCGCAATTCAGCTAAAGCGACTCAAGGTCAACCTGAACAAGATCGTGCAGCAACGCCGCCGATGGCTCAACCGCTGTATCGTCCTGCTCCTGTTGTACCAAAACCACAGGCCACGCAAAATGATTTTGAAGATCTTCCAAGGGCTGCTGAAACCAATCTTACACCTACTCGAACTGCGCCTCCGCCAATGCAGCCTAAACCACAAGGTGCAGAGCATAAAACGGACGCACTTGATCATCTCATCGATCAAGTTCAGTAAATACTGCATAAAAAAAGCCCTCAAACGAGGGCTTTTTTATCACTTCCAATGCATTATTTCTTTTTAAAGAGATAAATTTGATACTGCGCTTGCAACTCAAATTGTTCATTTTTTTCTAGAGCTTCTCGACGCTCAGCTTTCACTTTATACGCATAAGGCGTCATTGCAATTAAGTTTTTGAGATCCTGCTGAGAAAGTGACATTTTCGCTTGAACCACTTGTTCACTTTCCAATTCAAAATCATTCGCCAGTTGTTCCACAAATTTATGCGGTTCATGGGGTTTTACTTCTTCAAACAAAGCTTCACGCATAGCATAAAGATGCTCTGGTGCAGGTGTGACCACCATCAAGTGCCCCTCAGGCTTTAACACACGAAGGATTTCTTCTTTAGGAATAGGACTAAATAAACTCGTACACAAGTCAATTGAGTGATCTAACACAGGCAAGGTCGCCCCTGTCCCTACCACCCAAGTCACCTCTTTATTCAGTTTAGCGGCGACTTGCACAGCATTTTTAGCAATATCGACACCCACACATTGTAGTACTTCAGCTTGCATCGCATCAGTGTAATAGCCTTCACCACAGCCAATATCCAACAAGTTTTCAACCCTTAATTTTTGAATCAAAGCCACCACTGCCTGTTGCAAAGGTGCATAGTGACCTGCACTTAAAAATGCTCGACGCGCCTGTACAGATTCAGGCGTATCACCCGGGTTTTTACTGTGTTTATGTTGAACCACGTGTAAATTGACATAGCCTTGTTTTGCAACATCATAGCTATGATTATTTTCACAGCGCCATGTCCGCTCTGTGAGTTTTAATGCTTCACGGCATACAGGACACATCAACAGGTTCATCATTTACTCCACTATATTTTTGAAATAAAAAAACCGGCATCTGTGGGAGCAAATGCCGGTTTCGTTTATATATTTGCTTAGCGTAATTTTAAAGTCATTAGACCCAAAACTACCAGCATAATCGTGATAATCCAAAAACGAATCACCACCTGAGTTTCACGCCATCCCTTTTTCTCATAGTGATGGTGCAGCGGTGCCATTAAGAATACACGCTTATTCCGCATACGCAGTGAGCCAATTTGCAAGAAAACAGAAATAGCTTCAACCACAAAGACACCGCCCATAATGGCAAAAACGATTTCTTGACGAACCATGACTGCGATCGTACCGAGCATCGCACCTAGAGATAAAGCACCAACATCACCCATAAAGACTTGAGCAGGATGCGCATTAAACCATAAGAATGCCAAACCAGCACCGATCATTGCTGCACAGATCACGACAAGTTCAGATGCGTATTTCACATAAGGAATATGTAAATAATCGGCAAAACGAACATCACCAGCCAGATAAGCAAATACACCTAAACCAGCGGCAACCAGAACAATTGGCATAATTGCTAGGCCATCTAAACCATCGGTTAAGTTCACAGCATTAGATGCGCCGTTAATCACCAAATAAGTAAAGACAATAAAGCCAATACCGAGTGGAATAATAGACAATGGAATGCTAATTTCTTTAAAGAATGGAATCAGCAGATCCAACATATTTGAGGTATGTACTGGGTTTGCTTGCTGTGTCGCAATCACATAAAGTGCAATACCGGCGCCTAACGATGCCACAGAAGTCCAAAAGAATTTCTTCTTCGCAGGTAGACCGGCATTGTCTTTATAACGGATTTTAATCCAGTCATCGGCCCAACCTACAGCACCAAAGATCACCATCACGCCAAGTACAATCCATACATAAGGGTTTGAAAGATCGGCCCAAAGTAAGGTTGAAATCCCAATAGACAGTAAAATCAACACACCGCCCATAGTCGGTGTGCCCATTTTTTTGGCATGATTTTCAGGTGCAAATGAACTGACTGCCTGACCATATTTGAGAGCTTGCAATTTGCGGATCATCACAGGTCCAAGCAACAGACCAATGGCCAATGCCGTTAAGACACTGAGTAGCGAACGAAGCGTTAAATAACGAACAACCTGAAACGAGCTGTGATAACCCGCAAGCTGCTCAAATAACCATAACAGCATTAAAGTTTCTCCATCAATTCAGCCATCAAAGTTTCCATGTGGGTATAACGAGAACCTTTAAACAGGAAACTCATGGACTGAGGCTGATGTGTTTTGACTAGACTAATTAGTAACGGTAAAGCCTGTTCTTGAGTAAGAAAGGCCTGTAATTTTTTACCATATTGTGTACTGCGCGCGCCTTCTTGCACAGCAGGTGAAAACTCACCGACAGCTACGACAAATTGAAGACCAGAGTGTGATACAAGATCACGTCCCAACATGTAGTGCTGCTGTGCAGCAGATGAACCTAACTCACCAATATCCCCAATGACCATGACTTTGATGCCATCTTGCTGCGCAAGTACATCAGCAGCAGCACGCATTGAGGTTGGATTTGCATTGTAAGTATCATCAATAAACAAATAATCTTTATGTTGAATAAAGTTTAGACGGCCTTTGGCACCTGTCGCATGTTCAAGCCCCACAACGATATCATCTAAACTCACACCAATCGACAACGCGAAAGCTGCGGCTGCAGTGGCATTTTGCACATTATGTTCACCAGCAAATGGCAGTTGAACAGGACGTGCACCTTGTGGCGTATTTAAGATAAAACGTGAAGATTGAGCCTGAAGCTCCGTCTCAGTCGCAAAGACATCCCCGCCCTGACCAAAACTCATTACTTGCTCAGTTTGCACCGCTTGACGAATGGCATCTGTAAAATCATCTGCCGCAGGCACAATCGAAGTTCCTGTTTTCGCTATATGTGCATAAATTTCAGACTTGGCACGACAAATGCCATCACGCCCACCAAATTCACCCATATGAGCAGTGCCAATATTTAAAATACCGGCAACCTGAGGCTGTACCAAATTTGAGGTGTAATCAATTTCACCCTTATGACTGGCACCAAGCTCCATCACGGCATACTGATGTTCTGGACGCAACTCAAGTAACATCATCGGTACGCCAAGGTCATTATTTAAATTACCGCGCGTAATCAACGTTGGTGCAAGACGAGAAAGGATACTCCCGAGCATCTCTTTGGTCGTAGTTTTACCACTGCTTCCTGTCAAGGCAATGACTTTTAAAGCTGGGTTTTGGGCACGACGAAATGCACCCAAATGTCCAAGCGCCAAACGTGTATCTGCAACCACCAACTGATAAATATCCACATCGACCGGATGACTAACGATGGCAATTTCACACCCCTTTTCAGCCACTTGAGCAAGGAAGTCATGAGCGTCAAAGCGCTCACCTTTCAGGGCAAGAAAAGCGTCACCTTGCTCTGCATGACGTGAGTCGGTCAAAATTCGTTTTACAGAACCTGTCGGCGCTTGATTGTTATGCCAGTGACCTTGTGTCGCTTGAACCAACTGTTCGGCAGTCCATGGTTCTAACGGAACCGTACTGGTCGTTGAAGTATGCATATCTGTTTCCTATTGCGCTGGATAAGCCGAGTCAGTGTTGTGATGCTGGGAATCAATTGCTGATTTCACTTCCACCACATCATCAAACCAATGTCGAACACCATCAATTTCTTGATAGTTTTCATGGCCTTTACCAGCAATCACCACAATATCACCCGCTTGCGCATGGTTGACTGCGAATTTAATCGCTTCACGGCGGTCATGGATTTCATGGACAGTTTTTCCAGTAAAATCAATACCAGCCTTCATATCTGCAAAAATTTGTTCTGGGTTTTCAGTACGTGGATTATCCGAGGTAATCAACGCAACATCTGCATGGTTTAATGCCGCTTGTGTCATCAATGGACGCTTACCACGGTCACGATCACCACCACAGCCAAACACCGCCCATAACTGTTGCGATACATGACGTTTTAAAGTCTGTAACACTTGAACTAAAGCATCTGGTGTATGTGCATAATCCACCACAAACAGGCGTTCATCATCACGAATCACTTGCATACGACCCGGTGCACCTTTTAACTCGGGCGCAGTTGCGATCAAGGCAGATAAGTCAAAACCCGCTTGCTCCGCTGAAATTAAGCTCGCCACAATATTTTCAATATTGAAGTGTCCCAATAATGGACTTTGCACCACAAATTCAGCTTGAGCAGTACGCAATTTAAATTTTGCGCCCGTTAAGCTGTATTGAATATCCGTCACTTGATAATCCGCAGCCTGACGCGTTGAATAAGTCAAAATTTTAGGCTGAGCCGGGTTTTGGCGTGCGGCATTCAGCATCACTTCTGCATGTTCATCATCGAGATTGATGACTGCAACTTTGAGCGATGGAAACTGAAACAAACGTGATTTCGCTTCAGCATAGGCTTCAAGGGTTTTATGATAATCCAAATGGTCACGACTTAAATTGCTATATGCGGCAATTTCAATTGCACAGCCATTTAATCGACCTTGTTCTAATCCGTGCGAACTTGCCTCTATGGCAGCAAACTCTGCACCCTCAAGCGCATAGGCATGCAATGCATTTTGCATATGTAACGCATCTAAAGTGGTGTGAGAAGAGGCTTCTAAATTCGGTAAAATCCCGTTTCCAGTGGTTCCCATCACTGCACATTTTTTGCCTTGCAGCATGAGTAATTCAGCGATTAAGCGTGAGATCGTGGTTTTACCATTGGTACCCGTCACAGCCAAAATCCGTGCAGCTTGAACCGGTTGAGTCGCCTGTAAATATTGCTTTTGCCACTGCCCCATCAATTGACGCACATCCGCGATCACGACACTTTGATCCAAGCCCAAATCAGTTTCTGAAATGACTGCCAACGCACCATTTTCTAACGCTGTACCTGCAAATTGTGCTGTTTTTTCAGGTTGCGAAAACGAAGTCAGGGCAATAAATATTTGCCCTGCTGTAACTTTGCGACTATCCAGATTGAAGCCCTGAAAGGATTGCAACATCCATTCTGCGGGCTGTTCAACGGTGTATAGATCTTGAAACGTAATTTTCATTCATCACCTATTACTGGATCTTAGGAGTGTCTAAAGGTTTATCTAATGGTACGTTCATTAAACGTAAAGATTCTTGCATTACACGAGCGAAAACTGGTGCAGCCACCAGACCACCGTAATACTGACCTGTCGGGTTTTCCACTACAACAATCATGGCCAAACGTGGATCACTCACTGGTGCGACACCGGCAAAGAGTGCTCGATATTCTGAAGTCGAATAGCCTTTACGGTCTGCACGTAATTTATGTGCTGTACCAGTTTTACCCGCCACGCGATAACCCGGAATATTGGCTTGACGTGCCGTACCACCCGGTAAGGTCACCGCTTCCATCATTAAAAGCACTTGATCAGCAATTTTAGGGTCAACCATCTGCTCACCTTTCGGCTTTTCCTCAAGCTTGTACAAGCTCAGTGGCATTTTGACGCCTTTGTTGGCAATCATGGCATAAGCATCAGCCAGTTGGAGCACTGTAGCGTTCAAACCATAACCATAAGCCATGGTTGCTACTTCAGACACATTCCATTTGCTCTTCGGCAAAATCAGACCAGCACTTTCACCGGGGAATTTCACCGCTGAACGTTGACCAAAGCCAAGACGTTGATAGAACGTTGGTAATGTTTCATAAGGGAGAGATAAAGCGATTTTTGCCACACCGACGTTAGACGATTTTTGAATAATGCCGCCCAAAGTCAGAGGGCCATAGTTATGCGTATCTCGGATAGTATGATTCCCTACACGCATAGAACCCGGTGTGGTATTTACCACCGTATTTGCCGTGTATTTACCGCTTTCCAACGCCATTGCCACGGTCATTGGCTTCATGGTTGAACCTGGCTCAAAGGAGTCAATCGCACCACGGTTACGCATAGCATCTTTATTTAAGACACCTTTTTTATCATTCGGGTTGTACGACGGCCAAGAGGTCATCGCTAAAATTTCACCTGTTTTGACATCCACGGCAATCGCGGTTGCAGAACGTGCGTTATTGGCTACGCCGGCTGCAGTCAACTCACGATACATAATGTATTGCAAACGTGAATCAATACTCAGCGTGATATTTTCACCCGACTCAACTTCTTTCACGATCTCAGGGTCTTTAACGCGGTTGCCTTTTTTATCTCGGACAATTTGCTGCGCACCATCTACGCCTGCAAGACGTTCATTCAGCTGCATTTCCAAGCCTTCAATACCCATACCCTCACTATTGGTTAAGCCAATAATTTGTGAGTTTGGCTGAGGCTGTGGATAGTAGCGCTTATAGTTTTTTTCAGTATATACGCCCTGAAAGTCACGTTTCATGATCAATTCAGCTTGTTGCGGCGGTACTTCTTTCTTTAAAACCAAATAACGTGAACGTGGACGCTCATTCATTTTGCGTTTCAGTTCAGCACGATCCATACCGACAACATCGGCAAGTTCATCTAAGCTTAGATTTTTATCAGGTAATTGACGTTTTAATTTACGATTGTTTGGATCTTTAGCCAATTCAGCCGTGGTTTCTTCAAAGAGTTTTTTATTGTCAAAATAATCACGTGGATCGATCACGATTTTCATGATCGGGGTACTAATCGCTAAAGGCACACCGTGACGGTCATAGATGACACCGCGCATGGCTTTTAAGGTTTCAGTTCTTAAAATTTTAGCATTGGCTTTATTTTGTAAAAAGTCTTTATTAATGATTTGTACATAAAAAGCCCGCCCCACCAATGCAATGAAGCACAGCAAAACCACTGCCCACATCAAGTGATAGCGCCACATCTCCACCGAAATGGCTGTACGACCAGTAACAGACTGCTGTTTTTTACGCGGAGTTTGTTTGTTTCTCTTTTCAACCATGTGACCGGCAGCCTATTTTTTCTGTTCTGGAGTTTGTGGCAATGAAATAACAACGGTTTGTGCAATAGGAGGCGAATACATGCGTAATTGGGTAACTGCACGTGTCCCAATTTGGGCTGTTGCACCGAAAGTTTGTTGTTCGATCAGCAAACGTCCCCATTCTGCGTTGAGGTCATCCCTTTCACGCATATAGGTACTCAATTGACGATAATCTTGGCGATATTCAAAGACTTGAAAGACCACCATAATCGCACTCACAAAAACCAAGAGCAATAAAATGCCGTATGTAATGATTTTCTTCGACTGCGATTGATCAGAGTTTTTTTCGACTGCTTCGGTTTTCATTCTTTGCCTTTTAAGCTAAACGCTCTGCCACACGAAGCCAAGCACTACGAGATCGCGGATTGGCTTTAACTTCTTCTTCACTTGCTTTAATTCGTGACACTTTTTTTAAGCGGCGGGTATCTTCGCGTTTTTGTGGTAAACCCCAGCCTGTGTCTTCTGCAAGTGTAGATTCTTTTTGAATAAATTGTTTAATTAAACGATCCTCTAAAGAGTGGAAACTGATTACTGCAAGAGTGCCTTCAGGTTTCAGCATATCCACCGCTTGAGGTAAGAAGATATCAATATCGTCGAGTTCTTTGTTAATAGCAATACGAATTGCTTGGAAAGTTCGTGTCGCTGCATGTTTATTTTTTTCCCATTTTGGGTGGGCAACTTTCACAATTTCGGCCAATTGAGCTGTGGTTTCAATATACCCTGCCGCTTTAATCGCTTTGGCAATACGGCGGCTATAACGTTCTTCACCATATTTAAAAATAATATTGGCCAAATCTTCTTCTTCAATATCAACCAACCACTCTGCGGCTGTTGGGCCTTGTGAGTTGTCCATACGCATATCAAGTGGGCCATCTTTCATAAAGCTAAAGCCACGTTCTGCTTGGTCTAACTGCGGAGATGACACCCCTAAATCCGCCATTATACCGTCGACCAAATCGATACCACGACTACGCAGTTCCTCTTTTAAATCGGCAAAACTGGCGTGAATAATTTTAAAACGCGCATCTTCTTGTTCTAATTCTGCTGCAACGGCCAATGCTTGTGGGTCTTTATCAAAGGCATAAACACGTGCATTTTCATCTAATTTAGACAGTAATAAACGTGTATGACCGCCACGCCCAAATGTGCCATCTACGAAAATTCCTGTATTGCGATCTGCCAGTAAAGCATCAACAGTTTCATGAAGTAATACAGAAATATGCGACATAAGGGTTCGTTCAACACAGCTAAAAATGTAACTGCACATTATTACCTTGTTTTAGCAAAGCTCCAAACGTCTTTTTGTACAGAAATATTACTTTCCATAGAGAAAACCGTTTTTATTTTTTGCCATCCATTAAAAAACCTCCCGAAGGAGGTCTTTGAACATCTCAAATCATAGATTTCGATGTATTAGCGCTTGTTATTGTAGATCTGATCGAAGATCGCACCATTCACAAAATGTGTTTGTTGAGCTTTTGCCCAACCACCAAACACTTCATCAATGGTAAAGGTTTTTAATGGCGGGAACTGTGATTTATATTTTGCTAAAACTGCTGCATTACGTGGGCGGTAAAAATGACGAGCTGCCATCTCTTGACCTAATGGAGAATAAAGATAATTGATATAGCCTTGAGCTAACCATTTATTACCATTTTTATCGACAGTTTTGTCTACGATTGCCACTGAAGGCTCAGTCAAAATCGACATCGATGGATACACGATATCAAATTTGTTTTTACCCAAAGTTTTTTGCGTAACTAAAGCTTCGTTTTCCCAAGTCAATAACACATCACCAATACCACGTTCTGCAAATGTAGTCATCGATGCACGTGCCGCAGAGTCCATTACTTTTACGTTATGGTACATCTTACCCACGAAATCTTTGGCTTTCGCTTCATTACCACCCGGCTGTTTCAAAGCATAACCCCAAGCTGACAAGTAAACCCAACGTGGGAGACCGCCAGTTTTCGGGTTCGGGGTAATAATTTGTACACCCGGTTTGGTTAAATCAGACCAATCTTTAATATGTTTCGGGTTGCCCTTACGCACCATGAATACAATCGTTGAAGTATATGGCGCTGAGTTATGTGGAAACTCTTTTTGCCAACCTGGCTGAATCTGACCAGACTTTACAATTTCTTCGATGTCATTGGCCAAGGCCAAAGTCACGACATCACCTTTTAAACCGTCTACTACAGAACGGGCTTGTTTACCTGAACCACCATGTGATTGTTTAAATGCAACCGTTTTACCCGTACGCTCTTTCCAATATGCGCCAAATGACTTATTAAATTCGTCATAAAATTCACGCGTTGCATCATAAGAAACGTTTAAAAATTCACGATCAGCGGCCTGAGCAGACGCTGAGAAAGCAACACCAGTGGCAAGCAACGCAGCACTGAGCCACGCCTTAAATTGAGTTTTCATAACAGCCAGCATAAAGTTATATTCAATACTGCTAAATATATGAAATAAAGTCATAAATCGCAATTGCAGCGTGTTTAGACGCTTTGTTGAATACAGCTAACGCTATGAATTTAATTGTTTGTTTTTCATATTAAAATACACAAAAACAATCTACTTATTCCCTATATATAGATTTTTATGCATTACATATGCAAAAAACGGATAATCCAGATTATCCGTTTTTACAGCGCTCATTATGGTGGGGTGTTTTACTCTTTATTCTTTTCACTATAAATTTGATCAAAAATCGCGCCATTCACAAAATGTGTCTTTTGCGCTTTTGCCCAACCGCCAAACACTTTATCAATGGTAAAGGTTTGAACTTTCGGGAATTGGGCAGCGTACTTTGCAGTGGCTTTTGCATCGCGAGGGCGGAAGAAATATTTACCTGCTAGCTCTTGGCCCTTAGGTGAATATAGATAGTTTAAATAACCCTTCGCTAAATTTCGATTACCATTTTTATCGACGGTTTTATCTACCACAGCCACCGAAGGTTCAGCTAAAATCGAAATAGAAGGATAAACAATGTCATATTTATCTTTGCCTAGGCCCTGAGTCGCTAATAGTGCCTCATTTTCCCAAGATAGTAAGACATCTCCAATGCCGCGCTCAGCAAAGGTCGTGAGTGAACCACGTGCGCCTGAATCCAAAACTTTGACATTGCTATAGAGTTTTTTCACCAATTCTTTGGCTTTGGCATCATTGCCACCCGGTTGTTTTAAAGCATATCCCCAAGCTGATAAATAGATCCAACGCGGTGCCCCACCTGTTTTTGGATTTGGCGTAATAATTTCAACGCCCGGTTTGGTCAGGTCATTCCAATCTTTAATTTTTTTCGGGTTGCCCTTACGCACCAAAAATACGATGGTTGAGGTATACGGAGCAGAATTATGTGGAAATTGTTTTTGCCAATTTTTATTGATTTGTCCGGTCGCCACAATTTCATCAATATCATTGGCCAATGCCAAAGTGACAACGTCTGCTTGTAAACCCGTTGCTACGGCACGAGCTTGTTTGCCAGAGCCACCGTGAGATTGTTTAAAATTAATCTCTTGTCCTGTACGTTTTTTCCAATATTGTCCAAATTCTTGGTTATATTCCTGATAAAACTCACGTGTTGGATCATATGAGACATTTAAGAAATCTTTTGCGGCATACACCTGTACCGCCACCCCACCCAACAATGCGAAAATGCCCGATGCTATTATTTTTTTCATCTGCTCAAACTCAAATTGATCTTGAGAGCACTATATAAATCAAAAATAACTTTAACAATCAGCTATCTATAATATAAATTCAAATCTATTTCTGTTTTAAAGATATCTAAAAATAACGTATTTAAAGCTTTAATTCTGCTAATGCAGCAACAATCAAAAGCGATCTCCATGCTATCTTCATAGTTGTTTGCTAAAACATCCGAAAATTTGGAGAAAACAGTCTATTTAGGTAATCCTAGTACAGACTTTTTTAGTTTTTTTGTAAAAATTGTGACGTAGTTCTACTTTTTAATTACGAAAGATGGTTAAATCGTAGTCTAAATATTAAAACTATTTTGCAAATAAAAAGTTCCATCACCAAAACTAGGGGGAGATTTGGACATGAAATTTTCATACGCACTATGCCTAGGCTTAAGTTTAAGCGTTACTGCACAGACTGCTTTGTGTGCTGCAACCAGCACCGCATCGAATAACAAACTTACGATGCCTGCTGAACGTACCTCATTGATCGAAAAAGCGATTAATCAGCAAAAATCTGAAGGTAAAGGCCGTACAGACGATAATTTAAAAGTATTTACATCTATTAAAGCTGCACCGACTCAAAGTTTCTTTGCATCACAAAACCAAAGTTTTTCTCGTTTTGTTCAAGCCATTTTCTCTGGTAACAACTCATAACGACATCAGCATATTAATGCTGCCCAAGCTATTGTTTTAGACCAGTTCCCCCACTGTCTTCTAAAAAACACTAAAAACGCCTGATCATTCAATGTTGAACATGCATAAAGAGCGCATTCTCGCTCTTTTAAGGGCGGGTTAGCTCTTTTTTAATGACATGGATTTTTTTGCATTTTTTTTAGAAGTTGGTGTTCTTTGGTTTTCGATATACTTTTTAACAACTTCTAAACTTGCACCACCACAAGATACAATGCAATAACTAGGCGACCAAAAGTGGTTGCCCATAATTTTCCCTTAATTTCATCCCAATAAGATCGTCTTGACATACTCCCACCACCAAGTTAAGAGCTATGGTGGGGGAATCTTTGCGACCCATGCAATCTTAGAGATTGCACCTTTCGATACCGCACTGCGCTGACAGTATGGCGGTACAGGAACTCTTTATACAGTACTATGTCCTAGTGCATCAGCTAAAGCGAAATTGCGTATATTCAAGCTTGCATTCAAATCACGATCATGCACTGTTTCACAGTCAGGACATTGCCATTCTCTTATGCTTAGTGGCAATTTTGTCATA